>NZ_KV821158.1:0-20657 GCF_001815595.1 Staphylococcus sp. HMSC070D05
ACAACTACAATCAATGCAATCCAACCAGAAGTGGTTAAAAAATCAGAAGCAAGACAAGCAATTGATGAAGTAGCAAAAGTAAAAAAAGAAAAAATTAATCAAATGCTAGATGCAACTGAAGAAGAAAAAGAAGCAGCAAAACAAAAAGTAGATGAAGAAGTTATAAAAGCGAAAAACAATATAGATCAAGCTACGACAAATGACGGTGTGAATAATGCTAAAACAACTGGTAAAAATACTATTGAAAATATACAACCAGAAGTAGTTAAAAAATCAGAAGCAAGACAAGCGATAGATGAAGCAGCAACTCTTAGAAAAAATCTAATTGATCAAGATAATTCGACAACAAAAGAAGAAAAAGACATAGCTAAACAAAAAATTGATGATGAGGTTAATAAAGCTAAAAGAAATGTTGATCAATCAATAAATAATTCCAATGTAGATAATGCACAAATTAATGGTATAAGTGCAATAAATAATATAAATGCGGTAGCTTTGAAAAAAACACAAGCAAAAAAATCTATAGATGATGAAGTAACAGCAAAAAAAGCAGAAATTGATAGTAATCATGAAGCAACGAATGAAGAAAAAGAAATGACAAAACGTAAAGTAGATGAAGCAGCAACAAAAGCGAAACATAATGTTGATCAATCTACAACGAATGATACAGTAGATCAATCAACTCAAATTGGAATTTCAATTATATCTCATATTCAACCAGAGACAATACAAAAATCTTTAGCTAGACAAGCGATAGATGATGAAGCAACAATTAAAAAAGCAGAAATTGAGAATAATCACAATGCAACAAAAGAAGAAAAGGATGTGGCTAGACAAAAAGTAGATGAAGAAGTTATAAAAGCAAAGAATAATATTGCTCAATCTACGACTAATTCTGATGTTGAAATAGCCAAAGAAAGTGGTAAACATGCTATTGATGAAATCCAACCAGAAATAGTTAAAAAATCTGTAGCTAAACAAACTATCGACGAATTAGCTAAACAAAAGAAAGCAGAAATTGATCAAACACCAAACGCAACAAAAGAAGAAAAGGATGCAGCAAAACAAAAAGTAGAAGAGGCATTAATGAGAGCTAAAAAACTGATCGAAGGTGCCAATACTAACTCAGATGTCGATCAGACTACAGAGCAAGGTAAACAATCAATTAATAGTATTCAAGTTGAAGTTATTAAAAAAGCAGATGCTTTATCTAAATTAGAAGTGGAATTACAAAAATTAAAAGATAAAGTATCATCTGATCAAACATTTACAATAGATGAAAAACTATTCATAAAACAAAAACTTGATGAATCATATAAAAAAGCAGAAGAAAAAGTAAACCAAGCTCAAACTAATAAACAAGTTGATAATATAAAAATACATTATCTTCAAGAATTTAATAAAATAGTTCTAATCGACAAAGTAAAATTGAAAGCTAAATCTCAAATTTTTGATGTAGCAAATAAACGTAAAGCGTATATTAAAGGATTAACAAATATATCAGAATATAATAGAAATAAAGCTTATAAACAAATTGATGTTTATGTTATGAAAGCCTTAAATAAATTAGCTGAAAATGTGACTACTAATGATATTAATGAATTAACGAGAGTGACTATTAATGAGATTGAACATGTGAATGTTAAGCAATTTGAAAATAACTTTGGATTGGTTAATGACAACAAAGTTACATTTAATAATTTCAATAATAAATTTAATGTAAATAATAATCATTCAAAATTAAATACTCTACCTTATACAGGTGAAAATGAAAACTCATTATTATTTTTAGCTGATTTCATATTACTAAGTGGTCTTCTGTTATTATTAAAACGAAGAAAAAAAGAAGATAAATAATAAAAAATAAATTCAGTTATCTTCGTATATAAAATATGAAATAAAAATACACTCCAAAAGTTATAATTTTATCTAGCTTTTGGAGTGCTTTTTATTTTTAAGGATATATAAATTGTCTAGATTCGCTTCCAGCAACGTGTCCAGTAACTAAAGCACTTGTAATATTGTAGCCGCCTGTATAACCATGAATGTCTAATACTTCTCCACATAAAAATAAACCAGGTTGAATTTTTGACATCATTGTTTTAGGCCATATTTCTTTAAGAGAAACGCCACCACCAGTAACAAATGCTCTTTCAATTGAAAGAGTACCATTAACAGTGAAAATGAATTGTTTGAAATGTTCTGCGAGGTGGGTCAACTGTTGATTTGAAAGATGATGAAATGTTGTATTTTCATTAATATTAGCCTGTTCTAGCATAAATAATAAATATCTTTCTTCTATTAAACCACGCAGTGCATTTTTTATATATTTGTCTGGTTCTTCGCTTAAGATTTTCTTTATTTTATTTTCTAAATCTTGTAAAGAAATCTCTGGAAATACATCTAGCTGTAATTTTATCTCTTGTTTTTTCTGATTTTTTTGTTCTTTATAAACGAATTGGCTACAACGTAATGCAGCTGGTCCACTTACACCAAAGTGTGTAAAAATCATATCCATTTGATGACTAATACGTTTTTTACCATTTTTCTTTAAAACTGATAATTCTACATCTTTTAAACTTAAGCCTTTAAGTGTTTTATTTTTAATAAAAGATTCACTAGATGTAATAGGAACTTCAGTAGGGAATAATTCAGTAATAGTGTGACCTAGATTTTTAGCAAATCTATAGCCATCACCTGTAGATCCTGTTTGGGGGACGCTTGTTCCACCAGTCGCAATAATAACTGTTTTTGATTCAAATTCACCATCTTGTGTTTTTACTATAAAAGATTGATCATTTTTAGAAATGTCATTAACAACAGTTTCCTCTTTAATTTCAACGTTGTTATTCTTAATTGTATTAACTAAAGTATCAACGATATCTTGTGATTTATTTGAAACTGGAAACATTCTTCCATGATCTTCTTCTTTCAATTTTATACCACGACTTTCAAAAAATTCTATTATGGATTCGTTATCAAATTTTGAAAATGGACTATATAAAAATTTACCGTTTCCAGGTATATTTTTGATGATTTCTTCGTAAGGTAGGCGATTAGTCACATTACATCTACCACCACCAGAAATTTTTAATTTTCTTCCAAGCCCTTTTTTCTTTTCGATTAATAGAACCTTATTACTATTATTTTCACTCGCAGCAACTGCTGCCATTAATCCGCTTGGTCCACCGCCAACGATTATTGTTTGATACATATATTAACCTCCGTTATCATACATTTATATTCTACATAAATACTTATTATTTTGCGAACCGAAGTAGAAGTTTGCCTTAAAAGTGTATTAAATACATAAATAAAAGAGCTTACAATATTTTTAAGTAATGGTAGTGAGAATAATTGATTAAAAAACTTAAAAAGAAACGAGAAACAATAAGTATTTTGTGATATATTTTATAGTAATGCAAGTCCTTAGTTTAGACAGATGTATAACGACATAGTTTGATTAAATTAAAGATAGGAAGATTGAATATGAGTGAAAATAAGGAAATGGTGCGCGGAACCTTTTTAATAACATTTAGTATTTTAATTACTAAAATTCTAGGTGTTTTATTTGTAATTCCTTTTTATGCGATTATGGGTGCAAATGCAGAGGAAAAGTTAGCGCCATTTAACTATGCTTATGTTCCTTATAATATTGCTATTGCTGTCGCTACAGCTGGAGTACCTTTAGCAGCTTCAAAATTTGTAGCAAAGTATAATGCAATAGGAGCATATAGAGTAGGACAAAAACTCTATAAATCGAGTTTTATCGTAATGTCGATATCAGGTATTATAGGATTTTTAATATTGTTTTATTTAGCCCCTGATATTGCAGTTATTACTTTAGGTCAAAAAGAAGGAAAAGGTGGATGGTCAGTACCAGAGATTACTTGGATTATTCGTATCATCAGTATAGTAGTTGTTTTTATCCCACTATTAGCAACATGGAGAGGGGTATTCCAAGGTTATCAATCGATGGGTCCAACTGCTGTATCTGAAGTTACTGAACAATTAGCCAGAATTACATTTATATTAATAGGTAGTTATTTAGTTTTAAATGTTTTTCATGGTACATATCTACAAGCCAATGGTGTAGCTACATTCGCAGCCGCTGTGGGAGCAATTGCAGGTTTATTTACTCTTTGGTATTACTGGAAAAAACGTAAACCTCACATTCAAAAAATGGTAGAGTCTGATCGTACAGGATTAGACATTTCTTATGGAAGTATGTATAAAGAAATTATTGCATACAGTATTCCGTTTGTAATTGTTAGTTTAAACTTCCCTTTATTTAACCTTGTTGATCAATTTACACATAACAATGCATTAGATGCAGCAGGATTCCATGCAAATAAAGATTATTTCTTTACGATATTAAACTTTACAACAAATAAAATTGTAATGATTCCAACATCACTTGCAGCAGGTTTTGCGGTAAGTTTAATACCATATATTACTAAAACATATGCAGAAGGTCGTTTAACTGAAATGCATCGTCAAATTAAAACATCAATCGGTGTATTAATGTATATTACAGTTCCAGCAAGTTTAGGAATAATGGCATTGGCTGCGCCTTTATATACAGTTTTCTATCAGTATAATCCAGATGGAAACAAAATGTTATTTATCTATGCCCCTGTAGCAATATTAATTTCTTTACTCAGTGTTACTGCTTCGATGTTACAAGGTATAGACAAACAAAAATTGACAGTGTTTGTCATTTTAGGAGCTGTTGTATTAAAGTTAGCACTTAATATTCCATTAATTATGACTTTCCATACTGCAGGAGCAATTTTAAGTACTGCTATTGCATTGAGTTTTGCGATTATAGCAAATTTCTTTATTTTAAAAATATATGCGAAATATGAATTTACAGAAACATTTGTGCAAGTAGCGAAAATTTTTATTTATAGTTTAATCATGATGATTAGTGTGGAAATTGTTTACTTAATCTTAGGTCATTTTGTCCCTGTAGAACGTAAATTTGGAGCAATGATTATATTACTCGTTGGGGTCATTGTAGGTGCTTTAGTGTATGGTAGTATCACAATTAAAAATCGATTAGCTGATCAATTTCTTGGTGAATTACCAGAAAAAATTAGACATAAAGTTGGATTTTTAAGATGAGATTAGATAAATTTTTATCGAATATGGGAGTTGGCACGCGTACTGAGGTAAAGCAGCTTTTAAAGAAAAATAGTGTCAAAGTTAATGATAAAGTGGAAAAATCGCCTAAATCCCAAGTGAATCCTGAGCAAGACGAAATTACTGTAGATGGCAAAATAATAGAGTATATTAATCATGTTTATATTATGTTAAATAAGCCTAAAGGATATGTTTCTGCTACTTATGACGATATAAATCAAACAGTGATAGATCTTATTGCTGATTACCGCCATCTTGATATATTTCCAGTAGGCAGACTAGATAAAGATACTGAAGGTTTATTACTTATCACTAATGATGGACAATTTAACCATAATTTAATGAGTCCATCTAAACACGTTTCTAAAACGTATAAAGTAGTCTCTAAATACCCTATTAAAAACGAAGATATTATTGCCTTTAAAAAGGGAATTGAATTATCAGATGGCAAAGTAAAACCAGCACAACTTGAAAAACTAGATCATAATGTATCTTTAGTTACTATTTATGAAGGAAAGTATCATCAAGTGAAAAGAATGTTTCATTCAATTGATAATGAGGTATTAGAATTAAAACGTCTTAAAATCGCTAATTTGACGTTAGATGAAAACTTAAAATCTGGAGAGTATCGTTTACTAACTTCAGAAGAATTAAAACTTTTATAGTAATAAAAAAGAAATGGGGTAATATGATGGCTAAAAGTGCAGGTTTATTAAGAATTGTAGCAGGGATTGGTGCAGCAGCGGCTGCAGTAGCATTATCACGTGAAAGTAGTAGAAATAAATTAAAAGCTGAGTATAATAAATATAAAGAAAATCCAGAAGGCTATAAACAAAATGCGAAAGGACTAGTTAATGATATTAGTTCAAAAGCAAATGAAACAATTCAAAACGTAAAGAATGACCCACAAGGTTATGCAAATCGTTTAAAAAATGATCCTAAGTCTTTATTACAAGATGAAAAATCTAAATTCACTAATGTGAATACTAAAAAAAATGATACACATGAATTAGCAGAAGGTAAATTCGATGATGAAGGTGGCACAACTGTTAATAATAATTTAAGAGTAGTCACTGAAGAAGATTTAAAAAACAATCATAATGCCTTAGATGATAGACATTAAATTTAAATTTTAAAGAAGTGAGAAAATTTTTTCTCACTTCTTTTTTTTATATGTACTATGTAATTTTCTGACATCTTATTGTCATTTAATACTAGATTTATGTAAAATAATAGGTATATCTATTGAAAAGGAAGTTGATCTCTAATGTGGAAAGAAAAAGTACAAGAATATGAAAGCCAAATTATTGAAGATTTAAATGGATTACTTTCAATCAAGAGTGTGAGAGATGATAGTCAAGTTTCAGAGGAAACACCAGTTGGTCCTGGACCTCGTGAAGCTCTTGATTATATGTATAAAATTGCTCAAAGAGATGGTTTTTCTACCCATGATGTTGATCATATTGCTGGAAGAATTGAAGCAGGTCAAGGTGAAGATGTATTGGGAATTTTATGTCATGTAGATGTTGTTCCTGCTGGAGACGGTTGGGATTCTGATCCATTTAAACCAGTTGTAACAGATAATGCTATTGTGGCAAGAGGCACACTTGATGATAAAGGTCCAACTATCGCTGCTTACTATGCAGTTAAAATTTTAAATGAAATGAATGTAGATTGGAAAAAACGTATTCATATTATTATTGGTACAGATGAAGAATCTGACTGGAAATGTACAGAAAGATATTTCAAAACAGAAGAAATGCCTACTTTAGGTTTTGCACCAGATGCTGAATTTCCTGCTATTCATGGAGAAAAAGGAATTACAACATTTGATTTAGTCCAAAATGTAGGCTCACATCATACTGATGATTCAGAAGCAAAACTTCTTTCATTTGAATCTGGTCAACGCTATAACATGGTTCCTGATCATGCTAAAGCACACATTTTGGTTGAAAAAAATATGACAGACGTCGTTCAACATTTCGAATATTATCTAGACCAACGTCAACTAGAAGGCGAAGCGGTTGTAGATAATGGTGAATTGGTATTAACTGTTGAAGGGAAAGCCGTCCATGGTATGGATCCTTCACTTGGTGTGAATGCTGGTTTATATCTTATTGACTTCCTATCAACTTTGGATCTTAATCAAGCTGCAAAAGAATTTGCTGAATTTAGTAACCGTTATTTACATGAGTCCCATTTTGGAGAAAAAATGGGTATGAAATTCCATACTGATGTCATGGGAGATGTGACAACAAATGTAGGTATCATTACGTATGATAAAGAAAAAGGTGGCAAATTTGGTATCAATTTACGTTATCCTAAAGGCTTCGAATTTGAAACTGCTTTAGAACGTTTTAAAAATGAAATTAAATCTCAAGGATTTGAAATAGAATTAGGTAAAGTTCAACAACCTCATTTCGTAGATAAAAATGATCCATTTGTACAAAAACTTGTCACTGCTTATAGAAATCAAACAGGTGATATGACAGAACCTTATACTATTGGTGGAGGCACTTATGCACGTAATCTAGACAAAGGTGTCGCATTTGGAGCTATGTTTGAAGATTCAGAGGATTTAATGCATCAAAAGAATGAATATATTACTAAAAAACAATTATTCAACGCAACAAGTATCTATTTAGAAGCAATTTATTCACTATGTGTGGAGGGATAAATAATGACAAAAGTATTTATTAACGGAGAATTTTTAAATCAAGAAGACGCAAACGTTTCTTATGAAGATCGAGGTTATGTATTTGGAGATGGTGTATATGAATATATTCGTGCATACAACGGTAAATTATTTACAGTAACTGAACACTTTGAAAGGTTCCTTAGAAGTGCGAGTGAAATTCAAATCGATTTAGGCTATACTGTCGAGGAGCTAACAGATATTGTAAGACAGCTTTTAAAAATCAATGATATTCAAAATGGTGGGATTTATATTCAAGCTACAAGAGGTGTAGCACCAAGAAACCATTCTTTCCCAATACCAGAAGTTAAACCTGTTATTATGGCATTTGCTAAAAGTTATGATCGTCCATACGACGACTTTGAAAATGGCATTAATGCTGTAACAGTTGAAGATATTAGATGGTTACGTTGTGACATTAAAAGTTTAAATTTATTAGGAAATGTTCTTGCTAAAGAATATGCAGTTAAATATAACGCAACAGAAGCCATTCAACATAGAGAAGAAACTGTTACTGAAGGTGCGTCAAGTAATGTGTATGCGATTAAAGATGGAGAAATCTATACACATCCCGTTAATAATTACATTTTAAATGGTATTACTCGAAAAGTAATTAAATGGGTTGCTGAAGATTACAATATACCATTTAATGAGGAAACATTTACAGTTGATTTCTTAAAAAATGCAGATGAAGTTATTGTGTCTAGTACTTCTGCTGAAGTAACACCTGTCGTTAAGATTGATGGTGAAATTGTAAATGATGGTAAAGTAGGTCCAATTACTAAAAAATTACAAGAAGGATTCGAAAAGTATATTGAATCAAAAAGTATCAATTAACTTTAAATTTCTTCAACGATGATGTATATGATATGTTATAATATTTGTAAAGTATTCGGGATTTTAGCTTTTTCATACTAGTAAAATGTATCATTTTGTTTCTCATTTTCAGTTGAAAAATGAAGCTAAAAATTATAAAATCATCATTGAGTGATTAAAGAGATAAGGTAAAAAATTCAAATAATTTGGGACATTTAAATAATAATTTTACCAATATAACAAAATCAAAGTTAGAAATATAATCGTTAGATAAAAAGCGATGATTAAATTAGATATATGGCTCTTGAAAAACTATATTTCTCGAGCCATTTTCTAGTTGAAAGTGAGGTGAACGAGTTGGAGCAGTTTTATCAATTAGGGTGGACGCTTGATTCCGCAGGTGGAGCATCTGGAGAAGCGTATATGGCTGAACAAGATGGACAAAAATTATTTCTTAAACGTAACTCAAATCCATTTATTGCAGCATTATCTGCAGAAGGTATTGTGCCTAAGTTAGTTTGGACAAAACGTATTGAAACTGGCGAAGTTGTAACAGCACAACATTGGAAAAATGGTAGAGAACTTACACCATCAGAAATGTCTCAAAGAAGAGTTGCTGAACTTCTCAAAAAAATACATGGTTCAAGACCACTACTTAATATGTTAAAACGTATGGAAATGGAACCTATTACCCCAAATATTATGTTAAAGAAAATTAATGCTTCTTTGTCTAGAGAAGTATTAACTCATCATATTATTCGAAAAGCATTAACTTACTTGGAAGACCATATTCCTAATTTAGATTCATGTTTCTTTACAGTAGTTCATGGTGATGTTAATCATAATAACTGGTTACTTTCTGATCGTGATGAGTTATTTTTAGTAGATTGGGAAGGTGCAATGATTGCTGACCCAGCCATCGATATTGGTATGCTGCTATACAACTACGTTCCAAAACAACAATGGTCTAGCTGGTTTAATACTTATGGTGTTAAAGAAAGTATGGACTTAAATAAACGTATGAAATGGTATACTGTGATTCAATCAATCGGTATGATTCAATGGTATGAAGAACAAAAGAGATTTAAAGATATGAATATATGGCTCAAATTTTTAAATGAGGTAATGAATAGTAATTTATTTATTTAAGGAGATTTAATACATGAGAGTCCGTTATAAACCTTGGGCAGAAGATTATTTGAAAGAACATCCTGACCTAGTAGACATGGATGGTTCACATGCTGGCAAAATGCGTGATTGGTTTGATAAGAAACAGCCAATCTATATTGAAATCGGTTCAGGAATGGGCCAATTTATAACTACACTTGCAGAGCAACATCCTGAAATTAATTTTGTTTCTTTAGAACGTGAAAAAAGTGTTATGTATAAAGTGCTTGATAAAGTAAAAGATAAAGGACTCACAAATTTAAAAATGATTTGCAATGATGCAATTGAATTAAATGAGTACTTTAAAGAGAATGAAGTATCTAGAATTTATTTAAATTTCTCAGATCCTTGGCCTAAAAAAAGACACGCAAAACGTCGTTTAACGTATCGAACTTTTTTAGCTCTATATGAACAAATTCTTAAAGAAGATGGAGAAATACATTTTAAAACAGATAATAGAGGTTTATTTGCTTATAGTCTTGAAAGCATGTCACAATATGGAATGTATTTCACAAAATTAAATTTAAATCTTCATGACGAAGATGATGAAGATAATATATTAACTGAATATGAGAAGAAATTTTCTGATAAAGGTTCCCGTATTTATAGAATGGAAGCCAAATTTCATAAAAATTAATAAATAATATATTAAAAACAACACACGAGCGTAAGAAGAAATACAATTCTTACGCTCGTGTGTTGTTTTATCATGCATTGCTCTTTATGATAAGTATAAGTACATATGTGTTACATACATTGTTATTTAAATTTATGGGTAAGAACATATGATAAACATTCAATGCAATATATCAGAGGGAAAAATTTAGTTCATATTTCATCCAAAATGATGATTGAATTTTGTATTATCATAATAATCGTTACCTTACTGTTAAGTTCGAAAATGATAAAAAAGTAATAAAAACATTAAACAAATGTAATTTAAAATATGAAGCGGAAAAAGTATTAAAATATTTTTTAAATATTAAAAATAATATTAATTTTCTTCAATAGTAAGTATTTCACCTGTATGTGCATCAGCATAGAAGGTATACTCTATATCATGGTTGTTTTTATTTTGAGTAATACCACCTTGATAGACAAGACGATTTAAATATTGCTCTTTATTTTGCAAAGGTTCATGAAGAATGTAAGAACCTTTAATATCCATAAAATATGATTTTACTTCCTCTAATATTCTATCCGGATTTTTTACTTTTTTGTTTTTCAATGTACGATAGAGTATAAAAGCCGTAGATACTCCTATGGTTATTACGATGGGAATTGAGATATATTTTATAGTTTGACGAGTCATAATTATCGAATCTAACCTTTCTATTAATAGTTCTTATTATTAGTTTACCATAATCAAAATGATATAATAAATTTAAGGAGCGTGTTTATGTAATGGAAAACGATAAAACTTTACTTCGTATAAAAACATTAACAGAATTACATGGAGCACCAGGCTTTGAAGAAGAAGTACGTGACTACATGAAAAAAGAAATGACACCATTTGTAGATGAAGTGATAACAACTCATATGGGAAGTATGTTTGGTGTAAAAAAATCAAAAAAACAAAATGCAAAGCATGTGATGGTAGCGGCTCATATGGATGAAATTGGCTTTATGATTACGAATATCACTCAAAATGGCATGTTACAGTTTACTAACTTAGGCGGTGTATCTAATGATATATGGCAAGGACAACGCCTGCAGGTTAAAAATAGAAATGGTGAAAAAATTGTAGGCGTCGTTTCGAATATACCAAAACATTTTAGAACAGGTAATGAAGCCGTTCCTGAGATTAAAGATTTAATGTTAGATATAGGAGCAGAAAGTGATAAAGAAGTTCGATTACGTGGAATAGAAATAGGAGACACAATTGTTCCTTTTACACCATTCACTCAATTATCCGAACATCGATATAGTGCTAAGGCATGGGATAATCGTTACGGTTGTGTCTTAGCAATTGAAATATTAGAATTACTCAAAGATGTAGAATTAGATGTAGATTTATATGTGGGTGCAAATGTTCAAGAAGAAGTTGGATTAAGAGGTGCAAAAGCATCAACTGAATTAATACAGCCAGATATTGCATTCGTTATAGATTGTTCTCCTGCAAATGATATTAAAGGTAAGCAGCAATTATCTGGTCAATTAGGTGAAGGAACATTAATTCGAATTAAAGATGGTACAATGATTCTCTCTCCACGTTTCAGAGACTATCTACTGGAGTTAGTTGATACATTTGATATTCGTTCACAATATTATATTTCACCAGGTGGTACAGATGGGGGAGAAATTCATAAAGCAAATAAAGGTGTACCTACAGCAGTGATAGGAGTGTGTGCAAGATATATTCATAGTACAGATGCGGTATTTGATATTAGAGACTATTATGCTGCGCGTGAATTATTAAAACAAGCTGTGAGTCACTTAACAAATGAAAATATTTTAACATTACAATTTCAAAGTGAGGAGAAATAATATGATTACATTAGAAACTGAAAAACAATTTGAAGAATTGAAAAATGAACAAACGGTATTTGAATTTACAGCTGGGTGGTGTCCAGATTGTAAAGTGATTGAACCGGATTTACCGAAATTAGAAAAAAAATACTCTAATTTTAAATTTGTATCAGTAGATCGAGATAAATTTATAGATTTAGCAATTGAAAATGATATTATGGGTATTCCAAGCTTTCTCGTATATAAAAATGGTGAATTAATGGGAAGTTATATTGGAAAAGAACGAAAATCAATTGAACAAATTGATTCATTTTTAAGTCAATATGTGTAAATGGATAATTAGGACTTAAATTTTCTTATCTATATGAAAGAATAGCCTAATTTTTCTGTAATTGAAGCTCTTTTTATTGTAAAATATTGTAAGGTACGAAAATAGGAGTGTTTTAATATGAACGTCTTTCAAATGAGAGATACATTAAAACAACGTTTAAAGCATTTAAACGTTGATTTTAAGTTTGATCGTGAAGAAGAAACATTACGTATATATAGACGAGATAATTTTAAAGGCGTAACTATCAAGCTTAATGCAATTGTAGCAAAGTATGAAGAACAAAAAGAGAAAATTGTTGACGAAATTATCTATTATGTTGAAGAGGCCATTGCGCAAATGGATGATAATGGTCTATCTAAAGTGAAAGATATTCAAGTTATGCCTGTAATAAGATCAACTAGTTTTGATAAAAAAACTAAAGAAGATCATCAATTTGTTATTGAAGAACATACTGCAGAAACTAATATTTATTATGCACTTGATTTAGGAAAATCGTACCGATTAATTGATGAAAGTATGTTAAAAACACTAGGTTTAACTACACAACAAATTAAAGAAATGTCGTTGTTTAATATACGTAAACTTGAAAATAAATATAAAACAGATGAAGTAAAAGGAAATATTTTTTATTTTATCAATTCAAATGACGGATACGATGCGAGTCGTATTTTAAATACAAAATTTTTAAATGACATTGAAGCTCAATGTGAAGGTGAAATGTTAGTCGCTGTTCCTCATCAAGATGTATTAATTATTGCTGATATACGCAATAAAACAGGCTATGATGTTATGGCACACTTGACGATGGAATTTTTTACTAAGGGACTTGTACCTATAACGTCACTTTCATTTGGTTACAAAAATGAACATTTAGAGCCGATTTTTATTTTGGGTAAAAATAATAAGCAAAAAAGAGATCCAAACGTTATTCAACGTTTAGAAACTAATCGTAAAAAATTTAATAAAAAATAACTAATAATACGTTAAAAGGAGAATTTAAATGAATTTATTTTATAATAAAGAAGGCGTAGGGGACGTTGCATTTTTACAAATTGAACCAACAGATGGGCCTTTTGAATATGAAATAAAAAATAATGTGGTCGCTATTAAACATGAAAATCAAATTGTTGGATTTAATATTTTTGATTTTTCTAAAGTATATTCAATTAGTAATAATGGTCATATTAAATTAAATGAAACGCTTGTAGAAGCTATACAGCAATCCATTACAAATGCAGGTTTTGATTATCAACTTGAAGCGGACTTATCACCTAAATTTGTTGTAGGTTATGTAGAAACTAAAGAAAAGCATCCTGATGCAGATAAATTAAGCATTTTGAAAGTTGATGTTGGTAGTGAAAAATTACAAATCGTGTGTGGTGCGCCAAATGTAGAAGCAGGTCAAAAGGTTGTCGTAGCTAAAGTCGGTGCAGTTATGCCAAGTGGAATGGTAATTAAAGATGCTGAGTTACGTGGTGTTGCATCAAGTGGGATGATTTGTTCAATGAGAGAATTGAATTTGCCTAATGCACCTCAAGAAAAAGGAATCATGGTATTGTCTGATGATTATAAAGTAGGCAATGCATTTTTTGATTAAAAAACTAGGAAGGATGTGGATGTATGAGTTGGTTTGATGAATTATTTAGCAATGATAAACATTCTGATGAAGAATTATTAAGACGAAAAAATAAACGTCGACATAACTCAGAAACACAAAAGAATGGTGAGCATACCTTACTTCCTGAAAATGATGATATCTATAATCGTCCGCGTGGAAAATTTCGTTTTCCTATTGATTTAGGGCAAGATGCTGAAACATCTGATGAAGCGGTTTACAGAGAAGTTGATGAAGATGAATATATGTCGCAGAAACCATCTAAAGTTGATAAAGACTTTAGTTATGGCGCTTATAGTTATGATGAAATAGATAATAATAACTATTCTCAAACTTATGATAGTGCGACAGATACTCGAAGACGCAGAAGAAGACAATATACAAATCATGATGATACTGGAGTGCCTTCAATTAAAGAAAGACCTTCTAATAAACGTCATAAGTCGTTGAATGATACACAATTAAGTGAGCGTAATAATAGAAAAACGACTTCTCAATATCAAAAGCATACAAATAATCATTCTCATGTGAAATTACAATCGGAGCGTTTTAAATCAAACTATAAAACGACATCGAATTCTACATATCACCATTCAAGTTTTAGAACTTCAGAAGTACCGTCTGCAGTATTTGGTACAAAAAAACGCCGACCAATTGAAAACGGTGTTATCCCTCCACTAAAAGAGAAAGAAAACGACGATAAAAATAATTCAAAACAAAATCAAACGGCACAAAGAGTATCTGATAATGATGTAAAAACAAACAAAAGTAAGTCTAAAAATGAACCGTTGAGTCAAACTAAGTATGAAGATACTGATGTTTCAATCATTAATGACCAAAATTCTAATATTTATGAAACGACATTTTCAAAAAGTAAAGTCCCTAATTTTTCTCAAAAAGATAATACGGTGAATATTGAGAATATTTATGCGTCACAAATAGTAGAAGAAATTAGACGTGAAAGAGAAAAAAAAGCACAACAAAAACGCAAATTTAAAGAAGCTTTACAGAATAAGCGTCAACAATCAGCGGATAATGATAACGGAATCCAAAAAGTTATCGATGAAATGTATGCAAATCAAGCTAGACAGTACACTGGAGAGAGTTCTCTAGACCATAAAGAAAATAATGATGACGAGAGAACGACACATACAGAAGATAGTACTGATAAAATGGAAGACTCGAATGGGAACACTACGGATAATCATGTGAGTGATGAAGAGACTCAAACTGATTCAAATATGTCTAATTATGATGATGATGAGCAGTATCAATATGAAGAAATTGATTTGAAATCTGTTCCAAATATTCAAACTGTTAAAGATAAAGATGTAGAAATACGAGAAGTTAACGATACGACATCTAAAGACAAACATAATGATGAACCATTGTCAGATGATAACCTTAACGTAGCACCTATACACTCAACTAAAGATAAACCTCATTATCTTAATAAAAATGATGGTGCTCATTTAAATAAAGTTAATGAATTGCAGGACGATAATTATGCTTCAAAGGAAGAAGTAGAGGAAGCAAAGTATCATGAGATGAACGCAGATGTAACTAAACAATCAAATCATCACGATGATGACATTAACCATTCAATTGATAATGCAATTGAGACAGATACTGAGTATGCTTCTGAACAAGTTGAACATAACAACGATTCAGTTCATGACTCACCATCAACATCTAACACTGAAGATGAAAAATTAGAAGATGATGACGCTCAAATAGTTGAAAATGAGAATGTTTCATCATCAATTAAATCTTCAATCATTCCTGGTAGTAGACCTTTTAACGTTGTGATGACGCCATCTGACAAAAAGCGTTTGATGGATACTAAAAAATTCAAAAAATCTAATAAAATTAGCGTTCCAGAATTAAAACCAGAGACAAAATTGGAAAGTAAATCAGTTAGTACACCAAGTTCAAGTCCATCAGTAAAAACGACTAATAATCATGAAGAGGATACTAAAAAGAATATTAATGAACAATCACTTCAAGATCATCAAGAAGATGAAACGAGTGAACTTTCAAATGTACAAAATGAAAATACACAAACCATATCTATGACATTAAATACTCAGAATGAAGAGCAAGATGATAAAGAACAACACGAAAGTAAAGCTGTGATTAGAAAAGGTCCTAATATTAAATTACCAAGTCTTGAATTATTAGAAGATCCGGAAATTCATCAAATTGATGACACATGGATTGAAGAGAAAAAACAAGAATTAAATGATGCGTTTTATTACTTTAATGTTCCTGCAGAAGTTCAAAACGTGACTGTAGGTCCAAGCGTAACACGATTTGAGTTAGCTGTTGAAAAAGGTGTGAAAGTTTCAAGAATTACTGCTTTGCAAGATGATTTAAAGATGGCATTGGCCGCTAAAGATATAAGAATTGAAGCGCCTATTCCAGGTACAAGCTTGGTAGGTATTGAAGTACCAAACCAAAATTCTTCAAAAGTAAGTTTAAAATCAATCTTAGAATCACCTAAGTTTAAAAATACTGAATCTAAATTAACAGTAGCTATGGGTAATCGGATTAATAACGAGCCATTATTAATGGATATTGCTAAAACGCCTCATGCTCTAATAGCTGGAGCGACTGGTTCAGGTAAATCTGTATGTATTAACAGTATATTAATGTCATTATTATATAAAAATCATCCAGAAGAGTTAAGGTTATTATTGATTGATCCAAAAATGGTTGAATTAGCGCCATATAATGACTTACCACATCTTGTTTCGCCAGTTATTACAGATGTTAAAGCAGCTACTCAAAGTTTAAAATGGGCTGTTGAAGAGATGGAAAGACGCTATAAACTGTTTGCAAAATATCACGTACGTAATATTACTGCTTTCAATAAAAAAGCGTCTTACGAACAACGTATGCCTAAGATAGTCATTGTTATTGATGAATTAGCAGATTTAATGATGATGGCTCCACAAGAAGTAGAACAATCTATTGCTAGAATTGCTCAAAAAGCTAGAGCTTGTGGTATTCATATGTTAGTAGCGACACAAAGACCTTCAGTTAATGTTATTACTGGACTTATTAAAGCTAATATACCAACCCGTATTGCATTTATGGTGTCTTCAAGCGTGGATTCTAGAACTATTATTGATAGTGGAGGCGCTGAAAGACTATTAGGGTATGGTGATATGCTATATTTAGGTAGTGGTATGAATAAACCTATACGTGTACAAGGTACATTTGTATCTGATGAAGAAATTGATGATGTCGTTGATTTCATCAAAGCACAAAGAGAACCAGAATATTTATTTGAAGAAAAAGAATTATTGAAAAAGACTCAAACTCAAGCACGAGATGAATTATTTGATGATGTTTGTAGTTTTATGGTCAAAGAAGGACATATATCTACTTCATTAATCCAACGACATTTCCAAATTGGTTATAATCGTGCAGCAAGAATCGTCGATCAATTAGAACAACTAGATTATATATCTGGAGCAAACGGCTCTAAACCAAGAGATGTATTTATTACTGAGACAGATTTAAAGAAAGATTAATTTTAAAGGAGTTTTATGGATATGACGCATTATCATTTTGTCGGAATTAAAGGTGCAGGAATGAGTTCATTAGCACAAATTATGCACGATTTAGAGCATGAAGTTCAAGGCTCAGATATTGAAAAATATGTATTTACAGAAGTAGCACTTAAAAATAAAGGGATTAAAATCTTACCATTCAGTGCAGATAATATACATGAAGGAATGGTAGTTATTCAAGGTAATGCATTCCCTGATACACATGAAGAAATTGTTAGAGCACATGAATTAAAGTTGAATGTGATTAGATATCACGACTTTCTTGGTCAAGTCATTAATCAATATACATCGGTAGCAGTGACAGGTGCTCATGGTAAAACGTCTACAACTGGTTTATTATCTCACGTTATGAATGGCGACAAGAAAACATCATTCTTAATTGGTGATGGCACAGGTATGGGCTTACCAGGGAGTGATTATTTTGCATTTGAAGCGTGTGAATATAGACGTCACTTTTTAAGTTATCACCCAGATTATGCAATTATGACAAATATTGATTATGACCATCCTGATTATTTTAAAGATATCGATGATGTTGCCAGTGCTTTCCAAGAAATGGCAAATAATGTGAAAAAAGCTATTATTGCTTGGGGAGATGATAAACATTTAAGAAATCTAAAAGTAGATGTACCTATTTATTATTATGGTCTTAGTAAAAACGATGATGTATATGCAGATAATATACAAATAACCGAAAATGGTACTCAGTTTGATGTGTATATTAATGAAAAATACTATGATCAATTTTTAACACCACAATATGGTAATCATAATGTTCAAAATGCCTTAGCGGTCATTACAATTAGTTATCTTGAAAAAATGGATGTTAATAATATTAAAGAAGCTTTAGAAACATTTGGTGGTGTAAAACGTCGCTTTAATGAAACTTTTGTTTCAAAACAAGTATTAGTAGACGATTATGCTCACCATCCAAGAGAAATTAGTGCTACAATTGAAACAGCACGAAAAAAATATCCAAATAAAGATGTCGTTGCAGTATTCCAACCTCATACATTTTCAAGAACTCAAGCTTTCTTAGATGAATTTGCTGATGCATTAAGTAAAGCAGACTATGCATTTTTATGTGAAATTTTTGGTTCAATACGTGAAAATACTGGAGAATTAACTATCCAAGATTTAATAAATCGTATTGACGGATCTGCGTTAATCGATGAAAATAGTATTGATGTATTAGAAAAATTTGATAATGCTGTTATTTTATTTATGGGTGCCGGAGATATTCAAAAAATCCAACGTGCTTATGAAGAAAAAATTGGTATGTCAAAAGAATTCTAATATGTTTATATATAATTATTATGGGTATTTATAATTAATGACTTTTATTTTAAAAGAATATTTAGGAGGCGTTTTTTATGCATTGGATTTTACCAATTGCTGGAATTATTGCTGCAATCGCATTCTTAATTTTATGTATTGGAATTGTCGTAGTTTTAATTTCAGTTAAGAAAAATTTAGATCATGTGGCTAAAACACTTGATGGTGTTGAAGGCCAAGTTCAAGGTATTACTCGTGAAACTACTGATTTACTTCATAAAGCTAATCGCTTAACTGAAGACATTCAAGGTAAAGTTGAACGTTTAAACTCTGTTGTTGATGGCGTTAAAGGTATTGGCGACTCAGTTCAAACTTTAAATAGCTCAGTTGATCGTGTGACTAACTCAATCACACATAATATTTCTCAAAATGAAGATAAAATTTCTCAAGTAGTTCAATGGTCAAATGTTGCAATGGAAATTGCTGACAAATGGCAAAATAGACACTATCGTAGAGGAAGTGCAAACTACAGAGCTAATTCTGTAGCTAATGATGCAAATCAAAATTACACTACAAACGTTGAGAAAAACTTTTAATATGATTCAATCAAATGCACTTAAATGAGGTTTTTACTTGTTTAAGTGCATTTCTTATAGGAGGAATAAACATGAGTAAGAAATATAATCGTGACTCATTTGAAACGAACAACACTGGCAATGATTTACATGGTAGAGGTGCGAATCAACAAGAAGACGTAGCGCAAAGTAGTGCAACAAAACACTACGATAGAGATGCATTTGAAACAAATAACTCAGGTAATGACTTACATGGCCATGGCGCAAATCAATCTAATGGTGACGTGCACACAAATGCGACGAAACATTACGATAGAGATGCATTTGAAACAAATAATTCAGGTAATGACTTACATGGTCGTGGTGTAAATCAATCAAACCAAAACAACTTTGTTAATACACCACATTATAATCGTGATGACTATGAGCGTTATAATCATCCAAAATTCTCAAATCAATCTATTAGTGATACTAATCAAGAGATTGATTATAAAACTTATTATAATGATCCGAAATTTAAGTCTCGTAAACGTTTTATTGTTAGCTTTATTACTGGTGCAATCATTGGCTCAACTATTGGCCTTTTAACTAAAAATAAAGCAAATCAAAAAATTGATGATTTAAAAGCAAAAGAACAAGAAGTTAAAGATAATTATTATAGTATTAAACAACAAACAGAAGAAACAATTGATAATGTAAGACATAAAATTGAAGACTTAAAAAATAGAAAAAATACAGCTATTTCTTCCGATGAGCTTGCAGCACAACGTCGAGCAATTCAATCAGAAACATCAAATCATTTAGCAGATGAATCACCATTAGCAAAAGAAATACAAGAAGCTAAAGCGGAAACTACAACAAAAGAAAATAATGATTTTAATAATGAACATAATAGTGCGGAGGAAATTGTAGCACAACAAAATGCTATTAAAGCTGAGTTGTCAAATAACTTAGCAGACGAATCACCACAAGCGCAAGAAATACAAGAAGC
>NZ_KV821159.1:0-260 GCF_001815595.1 Staphylococcus sp. HMSC070D05
AATGCATAATTTATCGCTTTTTCGAATGCGAATTTTGCATAACCTTTACCACTGAACTCAGGTTTAATAATTATTTGTATTTCACAATTACGATGGATGTAATTAATTTCTACTAATTCAACAATACCTACGACTTGATTTTCATCTTCAACAATAAAACGTCTTTCCGATTCATCTAATAAATGCTTATCAAATAAATGTTGAAGTTCCGTCAAGGATTCATAAGGCTCTTCAAACCAATAAGACATAATAGAATATTC
>NZ_KV821160.1:0-2337 GCF_001815595.1 Staphylococcus sp. HMSC070D05
GATTCAGACAGCGACTCTGATTCAGACAGCGATTCAGATAAAAAAGAATTGCCTGCTACAGGTGATAATCAACAAAATAGTGGATTATTATTTGGCTCATTAGTTGCAGGTTTAGGTTCATTATTATTAGGTAGACGTCGTAGAAAAAATAATAATGAAAAATAAAATACACTCTAACTTTTAATGTTAAAAAAGAGCCAGGTCATTATGACCTGGCTTTATTTAAAAAGTAATTTATTTTTAAATAATGTATGGTTGTAAGTAAATTCTAAGGAGGCAAGCTATGTCATTTGAAGATAATATAAAAAAATTAGTGAATAGTATTGATTCTAAAGAAAAAATTGAGAATTATATATTTTTGAGTCTGGGGACTCCTAATATTAAAGCCACTGTTAAGTTATTAAAGAAAGCTAGATATCTAGAAAGTAATATTTTAAAACAAGCTCAAAAATTCAAAAAAAAATCAGGAGAATATCCAAAATGGGTTAAGTTAGATTTAGTGACTAAATGTGAAAAGATTCCCTTTAAAGAACTAAAAGAAGAGATGATCAATACTAGAAGAAATCATATTGAATATGGAATTACTCTAGATGAATATTGGAATACTACGTTTTTACCCGAAGAAATTAATGCAAATGCATTTGTGATACCTAAGAAAAATGATAAAGGTAAATATTTATCTGAACAAAATATTAATAACTATTTGAGAAAATATACAAATCATAGTAAAAGGTTTAATCATGAGTTTTATGAAAATAAAGAAGTAATTAAATTTTATACTAAAAGTTATTTCTTAGATGAGAATAAAATTTATGAACTCGAAGAGTTCGGTTTACAAAAAGGCGTTAGAAAAATTTATGATTTTCATGAAGAGATTGATAAAATAATAGTTAGTAGTGTGGATTATCTTAAAAATATGCTTTTAGAGAATGGTCGTTATCAATATGGATATTTTCCGCATTTTGATAAAGAAATTGGAACTTATAATGTATTAAGACATTCTTCTTCAACATATGCTTTAATAGAAGGACTTACATATTTGAATCAACCATTAGATAGTGCTGAAAAAGCAATTGATTATATAATTGAAAATTATGTATTTGAAAAAGATGATAAGTGTTATATCTTTGATGACACTGAAAATATTAATGAAATTAAATTAGGTCAAAATGCTTCATTTATATTCGCAGTCTGTGAATATTTAAAGATTAATGAAAATAAAAAGTATTTAGAAATTGCTCAAAAAGTTGCTAAAGGTATTACTTCAATGATTGACAAAACGACATACGATACTGTCCATATCTTAAATTATCCTGATTTAACTGTAAAAGAAAATTTCAGAATCATTTTTTATGATGGGGAAGCAGCTTTAGCATTATTAAGATTATTCCAAATTGATAATAATAAGGAATGGTTAGAAACTTGTAAAAATCTTATGGATCGATTTATTGAAAAAGATTATTGGCAGTATCATGATCATTGGTTAGGGTATTGCTCAAATGAAATAGTACAAATTTTACCTGAGAAGAAATATTTTGAGTTTGGTATTAAAAATGTTAGTGGTTTTCTAGAATATATTAAAACTAGAGAGAAGACATTCCCTACATTTTTAGAAATGTTAATGGCCTCATATCGATTAATTAAGAAAGCTAAAGCAGTTGGTTATGAAAAGCTAGTACACAAATTAATTGATGAAGAAGAATTTATAAATGTAATAGATATCAGAGCTAAATATCAAAGAACTGGATTTTTCTATCCTGAAACAGCGATGTATTTCAAAAATCCTGATAGAATATTAGGTAGTTTTTATATGAAAAACCATGGTTACCGTATTCGTATTGACGACTTAGAACATTACATTTCAGGTTATGTACAATATCAGAAAGAATTTAAGTATTAATCTATAAAAGTAAAGGATATTTCAATAACAAAATAATATAAAGAGACCTGGACATAATTCCTAGCAAAATAGCTAGTAAATGAGTTTATTATAAATTCATTTACTGGCTTCTTAATTTACAATACTACGTATTGTTTTCTCGCTTTCTTAGGGACAACTTCAGCCTGTAGTCTTCAGCATGTCCAGTTTCCTCAAGAGTCTCGCCAAAATACTTTGTATTTATATGTAATTTTACATTGAAATACTTTAAAAAAATAAGGCACTTTCGTATAATTTAATAAATGTCACTAAACTAAATTAACGAAATGCCTTATGTATAAAGATTTTAACATGACTTAACTTACTCTACGAAAAGAAACTTTAGTACTTATCCCCACAAATGATATTTCACGACATGTAAATGACATTGTAGAAACAATTCCTAAAACTGAATTCGA
>NZ_KV821161.1:0-86411 GCF_001815595.1 Staphylococcus sp. HMSC070D05
TTATACTATAAATTCAACTTTGCAACAGAACCATAATGGATTACCAATGACTTCATTCATCATTGGTAGACTGGTAATCATCAATTGTACTTCTTTCTCTTTAAGATAATTAACGGTATTAATGACTTCATCATAATTACGACCTAAACGATCAATTGATTCCACGACAAAACGATCTCCCATTCTCACAAAGTTCAATGCTTCTTGAAAGACGGGTCTGTTTTCTATAGATTGACCTGATTGTTTTTCTGTAAAAATTTTTTCAGCACCAAATGTTTTTAAATTTTCAAGTTGTCTTTCTAAATTTTGATCTACTGATGATACCCGCGCATAGCCCACAATCATTTAGTTTCACCTCATAATTAATATACACCCTAATCATACATTTTAATTGCTGTAATTTCAACAATTCATTTTGTATGATTAGGGTGTACCTATAACCTACAATATCCCGCAATTTTATATCTATGTTATTTTATGTAAATTTAACTTAGTTCCTTTTTATGATAAATTAAGTTTAGATTTATATTAAAAATTTTAATAACTTAGAAGGAGATTATCATATGAATGTTTTAACAGTAGAACATTTAACCAAAAAGATAGGTAAAAAAACTATTCTTGAAGATGTTTCATTAAAGTTAGATCGGGGTCAAATTGCTGGTCTTGTAGGAGCTAATGGAGCAGGTAAAACAACTTTAATGAAAGTTATATTGGGTTATTCAAGTTATCAAAAAGGACAATTTAATGTTATTGAAAATAAACATAAAAAGAGTAATATTGGCGCGTTGATTGAAAGTCCGGGAATATATCCATTCATGTCAGGCTACGACAATCTAAAGCTTTTAAATGAATCTAAAAATTCTAATGACATTGATACTATTGTCTCACAACTCAAAATGAATGAATATATACATAACAAAGCAAAAACATACTCCCTTGGTATGAAACAAAAATTAGGTATCGCAATAGCTTTCTTGAATCAACCTCAATTAATTATTTTAGACGAACCTATGAATGGTTTAGATCCTAAAGCTGTACGAGATGTTAGAGAACTTATCATTAAAAAGGCACAAGAGGGTGTTACTTTTTTAATTTCTAGTCATATCTTAAGTGAATTAGTAAAAATCACCAATTCTATCTTTATTATCAATAAAGGGAAAATTGTAACAGAAACTACAGAAGAAGAATTAAATAAATACGAGGATAATGATTTAGAAAATGTATTATTAGATATTATAGATAAGGAGGAGCAATCATAAAATGAGTACGCTAATCAAACAAGAGTGTTTCAAGTTATTCAAAAAGAAATCAACATTTATTATACCTATTATTATTATATTATTAATGCTTGCTCAAGCAGTAGTTTCAAAAAATTATGAAGATGTTTTTTCTCCAAAATTAGCTATTTCATCAGCATTTAGTGGGTTTTCATGGTTCATCTTCTTATTAATTATTCAAGCCAGTACAATCATTTCAATGGAATTTTATCATGGTACAATTAAAAATCTGCTTTACCGTAAATATACAAGATCAAGTATCATTATTAGTAAAATCGTAACCTTAGTTATTTTTTCGTTAATTTATTTTATTATTACAATAGCTATAGGTATTATTTTATGGGCTATTTTCTTTAACGATATTAATTTACTTGAGAGTAAAGGTAGTGAATTATCACTATTAAGTAAATTGTTATTAACTGGATTAGGTACATTCGTTGGAACTTGGTTAGTTTTAAGCATTACTTTATTAATCTCATGTGCAATGAAAAGTCCAGGTGTTTCTATTGCAGTCGGCATCGTCTTTTATTTTGCTACTTCTATTTTATCGGGCTTACTAACAATTGTTATTGATAAATGGGAATGGTTAAAATGGAATCCAATTAACATGATGAATATCATGGTTCAAATTATTGATAAAAGTTTTAAAGAAATTACAAAATTAGAATTACATGAATTATTTATTGGTAATATTGTTTATATATTTATTTTCTTAGTTCTTGTTGTATTTGTCTTTAGAAAGAAAAATATCTAAATAAGTTCAATGTATCTTGTGATTAACAAATAATATATTAACCCCCTCACAATAACAATAGTGAGGGGGTTAGAATGTATTCAAATAATACAAAAGTAAATTTAAATGTCATGCTCTATTTTTAGCAATATTCATAGCTTTAACAACTAGATAAACAGCATTTATAAAAGTCAAAATAGTATACGGAATTAAAATATATAAATTTTCTGATTGAACTAAAAAAGTTAACCCAGCTAAAAATAAAATATTCAAAACAGTAGACATAATAAAAGTCATATCGAACTCATTTTTTTTATTCAAAATATCTCCTCCTTTTTTAATTTCACCTTTATTTTAATTTATTTCTATATTATTTTCACTATCGCTCGGACGCATAAGTGTTAAAACACCTTCTACCATACCTATCACACCCGGTATTCCAGTCCAACAAAATAGTAAATAAAGAAGAGCATTTTTATTTTTCTTAACATAAAACTTATGAGCCCCGAAACCTCCTAGAAAAAATGCTAATGCAGAGTAAACATATTTATTAACTTGCATGATTTCCACTCCTTTAATTAATTGATTTATACACAGTACCTTCATCTTGAAGTTTTTTTAACGACTCGGTGTTAGTTGAGCTGTTACCTTGTGCATTTACACTTCCTGTAGTTAAAACTGTTTAAAAAACTTTTATAACAATTTATTGTTAAAAGTAATATAAGCCTATTAGTATTGATATATTCGCAATTTTTTCATTTTTATAATATGTTATAAGTATTAATGAAGGAGGAACCGAATATATTAATAACTATAATAAGCTGGATAATTACATTCCTAATACTTGTAGCTATTGGCTCTTTAATAATGAAATTTAAAAACAAAAAATGAAGCCCTTTAATTTTTTATTAAGTTCCAAGACTATATATATTGGCTCATTTTTTCAGTTATTATATTGTCATTTTTTCTTAAGTTAATACTTTATGATGATATAAACTACCCTTTGTAGTTATGTTTTTAGTTGATATAATTAATCTTAAAAACGAGCTTTAATAATAGGATTACTAAATAGGTTTAAAGCTTAAATCATTAGAACAATTTAGGCATTAAGTAATTCTAATATTTAAAGAAATAACGAATACTTTGAATCATGATAAAATATTTATTAAATACATTTTTGCATTCCTCTACTAACCAGTGTTATAATATGATTAACAAGAATTCTAGTGTGAATGCACCAATCCCCTCACTACGGCAATAGTGAGGGGATTTTTTAGGTGTGGCTATAGTCGCCTATTTATCGTTGCGATTACGTAGCCAATGCGTAAATAACGCAACAATACAACCACTGATGACTGTGATCGTGATGTGAACAAGAATTTCTAGCATGAATAACACCTCCTCTCTGCGTCTGAATTGACGCCTGAGAGATAGGCGACCTGTATATTATATCATCTTCGAATAAGTTAAATTATGTATTATTTTCTGTTTTTCTCTCTCCTTGTATTTTTCAAATTCTTTTATATGGTTCAAAATCATTGTTGGAGTAATATTGATATATCTACTTTTAAGCTTTATTTTGGGGTAAATAATAGAAAAATTAGTTACATTGATATTCTGAGATAGTGAGGCCTATAAGAAAATAAAATTGATGGTGAATGAATGAGGAATATCCTCCTTTTATTATATATACTATTTTTTTAAAAAAATGATTATATTCAATAAATTCACATGATTTATATGTAAATTATGTATATTTAACACAAAATAATAATTACTTAATTTACTCGTTTGAATTTGTATTTTAATAATAGGAGCATATTGGCTAAAAGAGGATGATTGTATGAAATCAGTTACTTATCAAGGATATAAAAATATGGAAGTATGTGAAGTAAATAATCCAACAGAAATTATCACTCATACTATGCCGTTAGAAGATGTAAAAGAAGCTTATGACATCTTTGATCAGAAAAAAAATAATACTATTAAAGTTATTTTAAAACTACAATACCATATAGATAAAGACGCCTTACTTTGAATAACTCGTTCAAAGTTGAGGCGTCTTTTACATATATATTTAAATTTTAGCATTTTTCTATTTAGAAATTTCTTCCAGAAATTCATCCCCCCCCAATCACAAATTGCATAAACTACTTTATCGAGTGTTTTTCCTATGTTTGTTAATTTATACTCAACTTTTGGTGGAACTACTGGATAGACAATTCTTACAATATTTCTATATTGAAAGAACCTATGATAAGAAAAGAGTTGAATGACTATAATAAATATAAACTCATCCAACTCTTCTATTTCTACTGATTGATATAGCGTTTCAAGTGTTTAGATGTCAATGTTTCTGAACTATCAATAAAGTTTTTAGGTGTTCCACTAAATTGGACCTTTCCGCCATCCAATCCAGGACCTGGGCCGACATCGATGATCCAATCTGCTTCACACATAATCGATAAATTATGTTCAATCAAAATAACTGTATTGTTTTGATCAATTAAATCATCAAAACACTCCATCAATATAGGGATATCCGATTCATGTAGGCCTGTGGTTGGTTCGTCAAAAATAAAAATACTATCTTTTATCTCTTCATCTAAATGTTGTCCTAGTTTCACGCGTTGAATCTCTCCACCAGACAAAGTGGATAAAGGTTGTCCAAGTGACATATAATTCAAACCTGTTTTACTTACAGATTGTAATTTTGACTTAATATCATTCTTTTTATCAAAGAAAATAATACCTTCGTCAACCGTCAAATCGAGAACATCGGCGATTGAATACCCATCTATGGTAGCATCTAATACTTCTTGTTTATAACGTTTACCATGACAAACTTCACATGTCTGTGAAAAATCACCCATAAAAGCAAGTTCCGTTTTAATATAGCCCTTTCCACCACAATTTGGACAAGCACCTTTTGAGTTATAACTAAACATAGCTTTATTTAAGCCTGTTTCTTTACTGAAAAAGCTTCTTACACTATCAAAAACACCTAAATACGTTAATAGATTAGATCTATTAGATCCTTGAACTGCTTTTTGATCAATAAAGATGGTATGGTCATTATTTTCAAAACCTGCTTTAACAAGGGTACTCTTACCTGAACCAGCAACGCCCGTTAAGACTGTTAATACGTGTTTAGGTATAGACGTTTTTACGTTATTTAAATTGTTTTGTGTCACAGGACCGATATTATAAAAATGGTTCGCTTCACGAATATTCTCTTTTAAATTATGTTTGTTACGTAATGCGTTACCTGTCGAAGTATTTGAAGATAGTAATTCATTATATGTTCCTTCAAATGTGATTTCACCACCATTTTTTCCTGAACCTGGTCCCATATCTATGATATAGTCTCCTTCTTTAATAACATCGGGATCATGTTCAACAATTAACACAGTATTGCCTTTGTCTTTTAAAGATTTTAAAATTTCATTGATTTTAGCTATATCTTCCGGATGCAAACCAACACTTGGTTCATCTATAATGTAAACTAAATCCGATAAAGAACTATTTAAATGACGTATTAATTTAAGACGTTGCGCTTCACCGCCTGATAATGTCGTTGTGACACGATTAAGCGTTAAATAACTTAATCCAATATATTCTAATGCTTCTAACTGCTTTTTGAGAGGATCAATAATATATTTAGCTGTTGGATCCTCTAATTTATTAAGAAACTCTAAATTTTCCTTAATCGTCATTTGTGTGAAATCAGAAATATTTTTACTCATAATTTTAGAACTTAATATTTTCGAGTTTAAACGTTGACCTTTACATGTGGGACATATTTTATTATTTACTACATTTTTAAGATGTTTGGCGTAGCGTTTCTTATTAAATTCTTTATCGCCTAAAAATATTCTACTGAATCTAGGTATTAGACCTACATATTTAGCTGACTTTCTCCATTCTTTAGGAGGATTTTTTAACGTCATTGGCTCTTGATATAAAAATAATTCTAATTCATCTTTTGTATAGTCTTTTAATTTTTTATTATTATCAAATAAACCACTATCTCGATAGGCTTTACCACGCTCTTTATCTGGGCCAAAAGAAGGAAAGTCTATTGCACCTTCATTTAAAGACTTATCCCAATCTAGCAATTCATCTAAGTTAATGTCTTCAATATATCCTAATCCTTCACAAGTTTTACACATGCCCTTAGGACTATTGAAGGAATATGCATCTGAATAGCCAACAAACGGTTCGCCTATTCTAGACCACAATAATCTAACGGAGGCATATATATCCGAAACTGTTCCTACCGTAGAGCGAGAATTTCCATTGAATCTTTTCTGATTAATTGTCATTGCTACAGGAAGATTTTTAATTTTTTTTACTTTCGGTCTGGGTTGTTGATTTAAATGAAATTGAATATAACTGGAATAACTTTCATTTAGTAGCTGTTCAGATTCCGCAGCAATAGTATTAAACACTAAAGATGATTTCCCTGAACCAGAACGTCCTGTAAATACGGTTACTAAGTGTTTTGGGATATTTACATCTATGTTTTTCAAGTTATTTTGTGAAGCACCTGTAATATTAATAAAATCCATTAAGTATCCTCCCTTTATAATCTTTACAACATTGATTATTGCATATTAATCAATGATTAACTACTCATTCAAAAGACGACAACTTCAAGTCTTTTATATTACAAATTATTCCACCAATTCAATCCGTCTTTCCTAAGTAATTTTTCACTTTCTTTAGGTCCATAGCTTCCAGAGGCATAACTAGGAAACTGCGGCTGTTCTTGTTGCCATACATTTACAATATCAACGAGTACTATAAAAATGTTTTCAAAATTCAATTACACTATATTTATATCAATAGCGTTAATATGTATTAACACTAAAATTTTTGTCATCTACGAACATATTAATATAAATAGAATTATAAAATTTAAAATATGACTCATTTGTCAGTATTGTTTAAAGACAGGAGCTATGTAAAAATGAGTTATATCAAATATTAAAAGATAGATGTCAGTACTTTAAATGTTTATAGAACTTTTAAATAAAATACACTTCAATATATAGTACGTTCTATTATAAAGTTATTAATTATCGGGACAGGAAGAAACTCATGATACTCGTTTCAAAAAACAAAAAAGAAAGGGTTAATTATACTAAATATTAAAGACCAAAATTATTTTAAAAGAGCATTAAATTTCTTTATACTATCAACAATTCTACTACTAATGACAATTCCAATCGCTTTATTTTTTCATCCTTCAGAAGAATTTATAAAACAATTAGGATCCAATTCACCTGAAAGCGTTAGTAAAACACAAGGTCTAAAAAAAGTTTGGGGATTTATACAAAATAATGGCTTTCATGTTCCAATACAAATGTTTTTGTTAGCATTAATACCCATACCATTTTTATATACTTTAAATCTGATAGTATCGCTTATTATTCCTGGAATACTATTTGGTTTTTTCATACATTTTGACACTTACAAAGGTCTAACTAACTTAATCGCTTATATACCACATTACACTTTAGAAATTATGAGTTTTTGTATATTTATTAGTGGTCTTTATATGCTAAATAAATCAATTATAAGAAAAATAACCAATCTATTCAGAAAAGAAAAAAAGCAAAACTACTCTTTCAAAATAAGTTTATTTAATTTATTAAAAGCATATTTATTCGTCTGTTTACCATTGGTTATATTAGCAGCATTTACTGAAACATATGTAGCTGATATGCTTTCAAATTTAATGAATTAAATACAAACAAAAGAATACAAAATCGCAAAAAGTGAGGTCATTTTATGTTTCTTGAAAAATTAAAGTGCAGTAATTGTGATAAGGAAATCGACAAAAACGAAAATATAACAATACACACAAATTTAAAAAATCTTAATGGGGTAACAAATCTAAAAAGTTGGGCTAAAAATCAAAACGTTTTATGTGAAAAATGCTCAAAATAAAAAAGAGCCTGTGTTTAGGCTCTTTTTATCAGTACATCACATACGATTATTAGTATTTCCATGTCTTTGTTTAACTAATAAATAAACACCATTTATTAAACCCAAAATAGTCCAAGCAACTGATAAGTAGACATTATCCAGACTATAAATTGGAGCCATAAAAATTAAAAAGAAAATATTCATAACAAACGAAATACGATGAAATGTACTGAGCTTATTACTATCAATTCTGTTATTTTGAATAATAAATCACCTCATCACTGAATTTCTCAGTATAAATGTTCAAAATTAATAATACTCTATGTCATAATGACAATAAAACAATCGTATATATTAAATGCAGTTTTGTTGCAAATACAGAAAAAATATAAATAATTATCATTTTTACATAGTAGTATTCTCTTAACTGGCAACATGTGACTAGTTACGCAGCATTGTGAAAATCCATAATCATAAATAAATAACTATAGAAATCACCTAGGAAATAATATATTAGTTATTTTCAGATTGATTGGAATTATTTTGTCGTTTTTGTTCTTCCATGACTTTATCATTAGGACGACTGAAGTCGCGTCCATATATCTCTTTATTTTTACTGTTATTTCCTTTATACATTGAACTTTCATTAGCATGTTGAATGTGATTTTGTTTATCTGCTTCAGTTCTGTCATCAATGAGATTTCCTACTTCTCCTGATGTTTTATTAACTGTTGTTGCAGCTTTCATTGGAAATCCTACTGCATCATTAAGTAAAAATGTGACAACATATTCTTGATCGTTTGTTCTATTTCGATCAATGTTGAACTCATGATAGGCCCCACTACTAAAAACGTTTTTTGCTTTTTGAATTGCCTGTGCTTCACTTAGCTCTTGAGTATTATTATGAGTAGATTGGTTATCTTTAGTTTGTTGTGTTATTTCGTTATTCTGTGTAGATTGATTAACTTCATTTTGTTGAGTATTTTGATTATGGTTTTTATTATTATGTGATTCTTGTGTCTGTGTCTGTTTCTTATCCTTATCCTCTCGATTTTTATCATCCTGTATAATGTTTATCGAACATGCGCTTAATAATATAGTACTAATTAATGCTATACTTAATATTTTTTTCATCATGAAAACCTCACAACTATCTAAGATATTTAACTTCTTAGATGATCTCTTTATTTATCATTTCCAATATTTACTTTTAGAATTATAAATTACAGACGCTATTCCAAAGCTGGCTATAATAAAAATGAGTATGTATATAGAAAAGTTATCAGTCTGTATGTAAAATTTAAAAAGAAGAAACAATAAGAAAGCCACAATGAAATACACAGGAATAAATGCTTTCTTCCAAAAGATAGAATCTTTCATGAATATCCTCCTTTAATAATATTTTTTTATCTATATATTAATCTATTTCTAAAACTATTTGTATCATTATATTTTATTCTCATATGTAAAAACTTAGAACATAAATAGGTGTCTTAGGTATGTTTAAATTATAGTTTTAACAAATGATATACGTAGCTTTCTAATTATACTTTTAAAAATTCAGCTATAATAAATAATTGTAATGCTTTTTATCATCATTGTAATTGTACAAAAATGATAGTTGATTGTTATTTTAAAACACGTTATGTTTGAAACAAGAATTCTAGATGTACAAGGAGATCATTACATGAAATTTATTAGTATTGTTTTAGGATTGCTAGTTATCATTTCATGGTTATTTGTTTTACGAGAATACCAACATGGACATGAGAAAACTGAAAAAGGAAAGTTAGTCATTATCATTGCTTGTATATTGACTTTCATTATGACATTAATCAATATACTCGATTAACAAAAAACAGCACCTCACAATGAGGTGCTACTCTTTTATATATTCTATTATGACACAGCAACATGATCCACATAGCCATCCGTGACATGGAATGTAATATGACCTTTACCTACTGTGTAACCGTATAATCCATTTGTTTCATCTGTTTGTTTCTCAGTCAGTGATGGTTGATATTGATAATGATCTCCGTAAACGTCTTTCACTTGTTCTAAGCTTACTGTTTTAGGTGCGACCTTAAAATCAACCATTGCAGCCGTGTTGCCTTTGACTTGATTAAATGTTTGGTCATACTTCGTTGTTGTTGATGTACCGTTTTGATACTGATCATTCACTTTAATTCCGTTAAATGTCACATTTCCAGCTTTTAACGCATTATAGAACGTGTAATTTAATACAAAGTCGCCACCTGATTTTGTATAACCATGATAATTATAATGATAGCCTTGTGACGTTTGTGTTTGTGCATGTGCTTCATTTGATACACCGTTATGCTCAGTTACATTAAACCCTAATACTGTTCCTAAAGTAATACCACCAACGACCATTGCTTTTGCAAATTTCTTCATTATGGATCACTCCTCTTATAGAATTATAATGAACTTCCACCTTTAATATATAATATTACACTCATACATTCAAACTTTTTATAAATTAAAATATAAATTTATTTAAAAACAATTAATTGAAACTCTAATTAATTATATAATACTTATAATATTACTCTACTTTTTTATTCTTTCATTATTTTTAATTTATATTTAATACATGTTAGCATTAAATCATACATGTTTTAATTGATAAGGAGATTACTAATGAAAACAATACGTTATTTCCTATATTTTTTTATCGTTTATTTTATAATCTTTTACTTAGCACAACGACTATTAAAATTAGATTTAGGTATTGTGCGTTGTTTCATTTCATCCGTCATTTTCGCTATAATGATGAGTTATTTTGCTTACTTTGCGAAGAAACTTAATAGATAATGTCTATGTTTATTTGTCATACTTCTGCTTCATGCTATTAACGGTACTTCTTTCTATATCAATAGTCATTCTATAAAAAGTTAAAAAGCATCAGGACATTGTATCAATTGCTAGAAATGTAAATCATAAAAAAATGAAGACTATGTAGCATGGAAATGTGTAGGCTTTTTAGATTTAAATGAGGTAGGGTCTGTAATGAAAATCATTGGTGTAGCTATGTATCTTGTTCACTCCACAATACCTTTATCAAAATTAACAGTGGAAATGTTTTTTAAATTTAAAAACGGGAATACCTTAATATGCGAATTCATTACGTAAAAATGATAAATGGAGGTCATATTATGACTGGATATAAATCACCTGGACGTAAAATTGTTGAGTATGTAGGTGTTGTAGCAATTGCTACAGTATTCTTAGGTGTTCTATGGAAAAATATAAATAACGCTGAGGAAGAAAGTGCTGGCGCTAATGGATCATTAGGCTAATTTAAATCAATTTTTATCAATGATAAATAAAGTATCCCTTTGCTATACAAGATAGTAATAGTAAAGGGATACTTTTTTCTATTCTGGTCTAGGACTATGTTTCATTTTAATGTATTGAGAGATACTATAAAGCGCAATACCAATCCAAATAAAGATAAATGTAATAAATTGATGGATATCGAATGTTTCTTTAAATACGAAGATACCTAGTAAAAAGATAATCGTTGGACTGACGTATTGAATAAATCCTGTCAGTGATAACGGAATGCGACGAGCACCCGCTGAGAATAAAATAAGTGGTACAGCTGTCACCGCTCCAGAGAATAAGAGTAAAAATGTACTCATATTTAAACCGACTGATGATTGGTGTGCTTGCCATAAATAAACGATATAAATCAGGCCTGCTGGTGCTGTCACAATACATTCAATCGCAATACCACTCATCGCTTCAACACGTACCAATTTCTTTAGTAACCCATAAATCCCAAATGAGAATGCCAATAATAAAGAAATCATAGGAAATTCTCCTATCTTTATTGTCATGTAAATGACGCCAATTGCAGCTGATACAATCGCTAAAGTTTCAAATGTATTGAAACGCTCTTTTAAGAAAATAAATGCGAGTAAGATACTCACTAACGGATTAATGTAATAACCTAAACTGGTTTGTAACACATGACCATTAGACACTGCCCAAATGAACGTTCCCCAATTAATCGTGATGACATAACCGGCAATGATAATCGCAACAAGTTGAATTGGATGTGCTACGAGTTGATTGATATCATGTTTAAGCACTTGTGATTTTTTTAATACAAAAATCATTAGAATCATAAAAATCATCGCAAGGATAATGCGATACGCTAAAATTTCAAATGCGCTAATACCGTGAATGAATCTCCAATAAATAGGTAGAATTCCCCATAATAAATGCGCCCCTAACGCAAATAAAATTCCTTTTTTAAATTCTGCATGATTATCCATGCTAAACCCTCCTAGCAATATTACCCTGGAAATATGTATAAGTCTATCGTATCAGTAGTTAGACGAAATGGGTATATCTAAGGGGTTTTTTCTATTAAAAAAGGTAGCGAGATATAATCGCTACCTTTCTTCATCATCTATCTACTTTCTAGTTAATGATAAATTTGATTACCGCCTTCTCTAAATTCTTCGGCTTTCTCTTTCATGCCTGCAAGTTGTTCTTTGTAGGAATCGCGAATATCGTGTGATAAGCGCATTGAACAGAATTTGGGCCCGCACATACTACAAAAATGTGCAATTTTTGCTGATTCTGCTGGTAATGTTTCATCGTGAAATTCTCTTGCTCGATCAGGATCTAACGCGAGGTTGAATTGATCAATCCAACGAAACTCAAAGCGTGCTTTACTAATTGCATCGTCGCGTTCTGTTGCGCCTGGTAACCCTTTAGATAAATCTGCTGCATGTGCTGCAATTTTATAAGTGACCACACCTTCACGTACGTCATCTTTATTTGGTAAACCTAAATGTTCTTTAGGTGTCACATAACATAACATCGCTGTGCCATGGCTTGCAATTTGTGCCGCACCAATGGCAGACGTAATATGGTCATATGCTGGCGCGATGTCTGTTACAAGAGGCCCTAATGTATAAAAGGGTGCTTCTTTACAATAGAAATCTGCTAAATCTTGGTTTTCTTTAATTTTATGCATTGGAATATGCCCTGGACCTTCAATCATAACTTGTACATTATGTTTCCAAGCAATATCCGTTAACTCACCTAATGTTTTTAACTCTGCAAATTGACTTTCATCATTGGCATCGTAAATTGAGCCAGGACGTAAACCGTCACCAAGTGAAATCGCAACGTCATATTGACTTAAGATTTCACAAATTTCATCAAAATGTGTGTATAAGAAACTTTCCTCGTGATGTGCTAAACACCATTGTGCAATGATTGAGCCACCACGAGAGACAATCCCAGTTAAACGATCTACGGTTAATGGAATATAGTGAAGACGTAAACCAGCATGAATGGTAAAGTAGTCAACCCCTTGTTCTGCTTGTTCAATTAATGTATCTCGATATGCTTCCCATGTTAAATCTTCTGCTACTCCATTTACTTTTTCTAACGCTTGATAGATTGGCACTGTTCCTACTGGTACTGGTGAGTTACGTAAGAGATACTCACGAGTGGTGTGGATATTTTTTCCTGTAGATAAATCCATCATCGTATCTGCACCCCAGTGTGTTGCCCATACTAATTTTTCAATTTCTGCTTCAATAGATGAAGATACAATAGAGTTACCAATGTTCGCGTTGATTTTTACAGAGAAATTTTTACCAATAATCATTGGTTCAGATTCAGGATGATTGATATTATTAGGGATAATCGCGCGTCCTCTCGCAATTTCTTCCCTTACAAATTCTGGTTCCACTTGTTCCCTAATTGCTACAAATTTCATTTCTTTAGTGATAATCCCTTGTTTAGCGTAGTATATTTGTGTCACAGGTGTCTCTTTACTGCCACGTCTTGGTTGGTATTCAAATGGATGAGCTACATAGTTTTTATGACCTTCTTTTGAAAAACCATTATCAATCGATTGAATACGGCGACCTTCATAATGTTCAACGTCTTCACGTGCTTCAATCCATGCATCGCGAACCTTTGGAAGTCCATGATTGATATCAACCTCATAACTGTCATCATGATAAGGACCTGCTGTATCGTACACTACGACAGGTTCATTTTGAAAGCTACGTTGTTCTAATTGGGTGTCAGAAAGTTCAATTTCTCGAAATGGTACAAAGATATCACTATCCTTACCTTCGCCTTTTTTAAAAATACGTTTACTTGCTGGGAAAGTTCTTTTAAAATTGATTTTTTCTTGCTCCATTGACATTGCCTCCTAAATACTAGAAGGGTCTAAATATCACTGATTATATGATTCATAAAAAAAGCATTCAGCTTAATACTGAATGCATAAGAATAAGTGAATATATACGAAAATATATGTAAGTATCATAATGAAGAAAATGATTAATAGTTAAATTGACCTTTTCATCAAATTATGAAATCATCCATATGTCATTGTAAAGTGACTCACTGGCTTCCCTACGCTAGTATTAACTAGATCAGGTTCAAAGGGTTGGAACATGATGTTCCTTTCAGCAATATAAAGCACCCCTAGCAGAGATTATTAAATTATAGGTTATTTAACCTACACTTATACAATGACTTAAAATTCCATAAATATCAAGTCAATATATTAAACAGTTTTTACAACTTTTAGACATCCGAAAGTCTAACTTCATACAACCCGAAGTCTTACCTAAAGATTAAAAAACAGCAACCACAAGGGTTACTGTTGTTCTATTCTTTTGACTTATCCTCCAAAGAACAAATCAATAAAATCTCTACTTCTGTTTCTATCTTGTTTATAAAATTCGGTATATCCACAATTTTTACAAGTTATCGTCTTAAAATTATTATGTTGTACATCTAAAAATTTAGACAATCCTGATCCTGTTGCTGATAACGTTCCTTCTTCTATTTCTGTATGCCCACATTTTATACAACCTTGATTTTGATTTTCTGACATAATACATCACTCCTTCAATTTATTTTTACGTTTTTTAAATGTAGAGATGAAAAACGCAATATTCAATATTAACAATAAAGCAATAGCTACGATCAGTGAAACAATAATAGATTGAGATTCTGAGCGACTGTACATTTTAACTACCCACCCAATTATATCTGGCAAACAAACAATAAATATCACTAAAGCGAACAAACGTTGTTTCAAAATAAAACATAAAATCATTACAATTAACAACAGAATCAGTCCTATAATCACACTTTTTGATTCAGTTAGTGTAATGATATGATAAATGGGATAGTATTTTGTAAGGTACGTACTTAATAGGATGAAACCAAAAATAACTGCTCCCCATATAAAAGCATAAATATATACTCGTCGTTGCTCTCCATACTTTACGAGACCCTTTCTAATTAAGAAAAAAGGTAAAATCGTAGTTATACAAAAGATAAATAAGATATTAATAATAAAACCAATTGTTACATTAAGTTGTTCTGTAAAAAAGTTTGGGATAATAAAAATAGCTAGCATAAATGCTGAAAATAAAGCTAAGTATTTAAATAATCCCCTAGTTAAAATTATACATTCTGAGAATTGATCAGCATAATCTTTTACTGGAGTATTTAGAATATCACTAACATCACCTTGATTCTTTTCGGCAAGTTCAAAATAATCTCTTAACTCTTCTATAATATCATTAACCTCATGTTCATCTTTACCTCTAAATAAGAGTTCAGCCTTTAACTTAAATAAGTAGTCTTCTTTTTCTTTACTTATCATCATTATCACTCCTAAATATATGGTTCATACCTTTATTGAGAGCTTGCCACTTTTCCTTAAATTGCTGTAATTCTTTGAGTCCACTTTCTGAAATGGTATAGTACTTACGATTAGGTCCACCATTATCCGATTTACGCATGGTTGTATGTACATAACCTTTTTTATCTAGTCTTAAGAGCACTGGATAAATACTGCCATCACTGATTTCAGGGAATTGATGTTCCTTTAATTTCTCAAGAATTTCATATCCATACGTTTCTCCTTTTGCAATAAGACCTAAAATTGCTCCATCTAAAAGTCCTTTCATTATTTGATTAGATATTGTCATGTGATCACCTTTTACTAACTATCTTATAATATAAGATAGTATAAAATAATAGCTACGTCAACTAACTTATAATGTAAGATAGTCGGATATAAATAAAGCCCCAGAAGTACTTTAGACTCCTGGGGGTCTTCATGATAAAAAGTTATTTATTATCTATAACATCAATAGATATGGATTTTCAATATATTTAGCAAGTACTTTTAAGAAGTCAGCTGCGCCTGCGCCATCTAAGATTTGATGATCGAAAGTTAAACTTAATGGGATACGAGAGACTTGTTTTACATGATCCCCTTCAAGCACTAGTTCTTTAGCTAAAGCACCGACACCTAAGATACCTGTTTCACCTAAGTTTAAAATGGGTGTGAAATATTCGATGCCACTTGCACCCATATTCGTAATTGTAAATGTCGCGCCACTCAGTTGAACATCACCTGTATTTCCTTCACGTACTGCTTCAGCTGATGTTTTAATTTCTTTTGCTAAAGTGCCAATACTTTTAGTATCTGCATTGTCAATGACTGGCACCATAAGGCCATCTTCAAGTGATGTCGCAATACCTAAATGTACCTCATCATATTCTGTTAATTCACCGTTTTCATAACGAGCGTTCATTGCACCATATTCTTTTAATGCTAGAACTACTGCTTTAGCTAATAACGCTGTGACTGTCAATTTTACATCTTGATCTGCATCTTTTAATTCCTCAGATAATCGAGCTTTAAAGTCTAATAAACGATCTGCATTGACTTTGCGATGTAATGTTAATTGAGCAGTATGATGAAGACTTTGTCTCATATTTTGAGCAATACGTTGACGCATTGGGTTTAGACCTTCACCAATGCTAGACACATCGACATTTTGTGCCGTTGAAGATGCGCTTTCGTTAGACGTACCCGCTTCACCTTCGTAATCATAACCTTCTGATTCTACACGTTGAATATCGAGTTTTGTAATCCGGTCATTTCCACCTGTACCTTTAATTCTTGTGATATCAAGATCTTTATCTTCAGCCATATTACGTGCTAACGGAGAGATAAAGATACGGTCCCGTTGTTCAGGCTTCGCTTCTTTTTCTATATCTTTTTTATCAGATTGTTCTTCATTTGAAGATGCTTGTTGATTTTCAGACGTTGTGTCGTTATCTTTTTTCTCTTGGGTAGTTTCTTCAGAATCATCGTCATCGCTTCCTATGTCTTCGCCTTCTTCTCCGATGACACCGAGCACTGCTTTTACTTTTGCATCTTCGCCTGCTTGTACTTTGATTTTTAATAACGTACCACTTGCAGGTGCTTCGACATCATTTGTTAATTTTTCAGAGCTAATTGTGACAATGCTTTCGCCTTCTTCTACTGTATCGCCTTCTGATTTAAACCACTCTTCTACAGTACCTTCTTTCATTGTCATACCGAGTTTTGGCATAATAATATTTTCACTCATTGTGATACACCTCCCTACGCGTTAGCCTTTTTTAAGTCATCAATCAATTCTGATGCGACATCTAATACTTTATCTGCATTTGGAATATATGCCGCTTCTAAGTTAGATGCAAATGGTACTGGTGTATCTGGTGCTGTTACTTTTTTGATTGGTCCATCTAAATAATCGAATCCGATATCACCAATCACAGAAGCGACGTCACCAGCAATGTTACATTGTGGACTTGATTCATCAATAACAATTAAGCGTCCTGTTTTTTTCACTGATTCTAACACTGTATCTTGATCCCATGGAGACACTGAACGTAAATCGATGACTTCCACTGAAACATTATCTTCTTCAAGTCGGTCAGCTGTTTCTTCAGCCACCGCAACCATTTTACCAATTGCGACAATCGTTAAATTATCACCTTCGCGTGTGACATTGGCTTTACCAATCTCAATCGTATAAGGTTCTTCAGGCACATTGTTTTTTTGACCAAGTAATGTTTTATCTTCAGAAAAGACAACTAAGTTATCATCTTGAATCGCTGACATTAATAATCCTTTTGCATCATATGGATTTGATGGTACGACCACTTTAACACCCGGAATCGTTGCGAACATATTGTATAAAGATTGAGAGTGTTGGGCTGCGGCACTTGCGCCAGCGCCATGAACGGTACGTACAACTAATGGAATTTTAGCTTTACCGCCAAACATATATCTCATTTTTGCACCTTGGTTTAAAATGGGATCTAAACCAAATCCGATAAAGTCGTTAAACATAAGTTCTGCGATGGGACGTAATCCTGTTGCAGCTGCCCCTACAGCTGCACTTAATGTAATATGTTCAGAAATAGGTGTATCGATGACACGTTTACGACTATATTTTTTAGCAAGCCCTTTTGTTACTCCGAACACACCACCAAATGTATCATCGTCTTTAATATGTTCTACCTTAGCGCCACCTGAAACATCTGTACCAATTAAGATGACATTTTCATCTTCTTTCATAGATTGGTCAATGGCTTCATTAATCGCGCCCATGAATGTTAATTTACGTTCTTCACTCATCGTAAAAACCTCCTTATATGGTTAGGTCATTTGTCCTTATCTATTCATTCGTTTTAGTGTTTTAAAGGTTTCTTATGCAAAAACATCTTTGTATAGTGAATCTTCATCTGGTAAGTCACTTTCATCAGCGAATGTCACAGCATCTTCTACGGCTTGTTCAGCTGTTTTTTCAATATCGTCCGCTTCTTCTTCAGTTAACCATCCTTCTTCAATCGCTTGTTTTCTGAATTCTACAGTAGCATTTTTATCTGCATTACGGTCATCTGGTGATTTTACTTTTTGTTCGTCACCTTCAAAGTGACCATATTTACGATACGTATCACATTCGATTAATGTAGGACCTTCACCTTTTTTAGCACGTTCTACTGCTTCTTGTGTCGCTTGATAGACGTCTAAAACATCCATACCATCCACACGTACGCCTGGCATATTATATGCAGAAGCACGTTCTGCAATCGTTTCAGATGCACTTGCATAGTCGTGTGTCGTACCTTCAGCGAATTGGTTGTTCTCACAGACAAAGATAACTGGCAAGTTTAAAATTGAAGCGAAGTTTAAACCTTCATGGAATGTTCCTTCATTGGCGGCACCATCACCAAAGAAGCATACCGCAACATTGTCTTTACCTTGATTGATAATTGAAATACTTGCACCAATTGCAAGACCAAAGCCACCACCTACGATACCGTTCGCACCGAGCATCCCTTTGTCAATTTCGGCAACATGCATTGAGCCACCTTTACCATGACCTAAACCATCACGTTTACCCATGATTTCTGCCATCATACCGTTTAAATCGCAACCTTTTGCGATAGCATGTCCATGACCACGGTGTGTACTTGTAATATAATCATCGTCAGTTAGTTGTGACATGACACCTGTGGCAACGGCTTCTTCACCGACATATAAATGTACAAATCCTGGGATTTGACCATCACTAAAAATTTTGTGTACCTTCTCTTCAAAAAATCGAATTTCATTCATTGTTTTATAAATCCAACGTGCTTGTTCTTTTTCCATTTTCATTGTCAATTCCTCCTATCTTTCATAGGGCGTAAATTTATCGACTACATATGAATTGCAGAACCAAAGTATGCATCCGCACCTTCGCCAATCGCTTCTAATAATGCTGGATGTGGTTGAATTATTTCAGATAATTCATAGATTGTACCTTCTGACGCTTTTACTCCTAGGACTTCGCCAATTAAGTCTGTCGCATGAGGACCTACAATAAAGGCGCCAAGTATTTCTCCATATGTTTGATCAATAACTAATTTTATAATTCCTTCATTTTCCCCTTTAATGAGCGCCTTCGCATTACCTTGAAACGCTGATTGTGTGACTTTCACATCATATCCCGCTTCTTTGGCTTGCTCTTCTGATAAGCCAATGGATGCCGCTTCAAGTCGTGTATAAATACAACGTGTAATGTTCTCTTGACGAACAAGTGGTGGGTGCTTACCAGCAAGTGTTTCAGCTACATGAATACCATGTGCACTTGCAGCATGTGCAAGTTGATAGCCTTTGATTAAATCACCAATCGCATAAACGTGTTTTTGACTTGTTTGATAATGGTCATCGACTTTAAAGAACTTGCCATCCATCTCTAAATTTAAATCTTTAGCTACTTGTGTATTCGGTTGTCTGCCTGTCGCGACAAGTAACGTGTCGAAGCTGACGTCATCATGACCATCAAGTACAATTTTAGTTTGATCTACTGTTTTAATTTTCGCTTTTGTAATAATATTAATGTCTTGATTTTCTAAATGAGATTTTAATAACTCACGTGTATCATCAATTTCAGTAAGTAAAATATCATCTGCCACTTCAACAATGGTTACGTTCACGCCAAGATCAGCCATTGATGAAGCGAGTTCTGTTGCGATGACACCACCGCCAATCACTGCTAATTGTTTAGGTAGTTGTTTTAAATCGAAAAATGTATCTGTTGTTTCATAATCGACGTTCTCTAATCCATCAATAGGTGGTACAAATGGTTTACTACCTGTCGCTAAAATAATATCTTTACCTTGATACGTTTCATTATTTACTTTTACGTTTAAGTCTTTTGAAATGCTTGCTTCTCCCTCAATATAAGCTACTTTATTTTTCTTTAGTAACTGTTTAACGCCACCCGTAAGTGTTTGTACTACTTTCTTTTTACGTTGTACAAATTTAGGAAAATCGATATTTAATTCTTTCGTCGTAATTCCCCAGTCATTAGCAACTTGAATGCTATGTGCTTTTTCACCGTGTTCCAATAATGTTTTAGATGGAATACAACCGACATTTAAGCAAGTGCCTCCAGCATTGAATTTTTCAATGACTGCCACCTTTTTACCTAATTGTGCGGCACGAATGGCTGATACATAGCCTCCAGGTCCTGCACCAATCACAATCAAATCATATGATTCACTCATGAATGAACGCCTCCTTCCATAAGAGAACTTTTATTATTTTTAATATAAAGAGATTTTTTGTAAGCGCTTTCTAATCTCTTCATTTTCATTCTACACCATATATTTTGAATTTTCAAACTATTTACTATTTAGTGTTTTTTATTTTTACATACAATGTAGATATTAATAATTTGGTAAAAATTTTAAAATAAAATCTATATAATTCTTATTTGAAATACGTTATACTTTATTCAATATCACTTTTAAAAGGAAACTTAAACTATGATTCAAACTATCATTACTGCTGCGATATTATACATCGCAACTGCAGTCGACTTACTTGTTATTTTGCTTATTTTTTTCGCGCGAGCACATACAAAAAAAGAATATAGAAATATTTATATTGGTCAATATGTAGGATCTGTGACATTGATTGTCGTAAGTTTATTCTTTGCTTTTGTCTTAAATTATGTACCTGAAAAATGGATTTTAGGTTTACTTGGTCTTATTCCTATCTATTTAGGATTAAAAGTAGCCATTTTTGATGATTGTGAAGGAGAAAAAAGAGCGAAACAAGAACTAGACAAACATGGATTGACTAAACTAATTGGTACTGTTGCGTTAGTGACGATCGCGAGTTGCGGAGCAGATAACATCGGATTATTTGTCCCTTACTTTGTCACATTAAACGTCTCTGAACTCATTGTGACATTAATCGTCTTTTTAGTTTTAATCTATGTCTTAGTGTTTACTGCACAGAAGCTTGCATCTATTCCTGAAATTGGAGAAACTGTAGAGAAGTTCAGCCGTTGGATTATGGCAGTGGTTTATATTGGACTTGGTTTATTTATTATTATCGAAAACCACACCTTGCAGACGATTTGGGGAATGTTATTTTAAATGAAAATTATAAAAGGACTCTAACCTAAGCTAGAGTCCTTTTATTTAAGGTTATAATTTCATTATCGCACCAAATTGTTGTTGGGCATTTGTAAATGTGATGAATGTAATAAGTTCGATAATTTCTTTATCTGATAAATGAGACTTTAAGATCTCTGTGTACGTTGTAGGTATTTGATCTCCCAGTTTGATATAGACTTCTGTAAATCCTATACATATTGCTGATTTTTCATCTGTTAGACTCCCGGTAGGCTTGCCTTTTGCTTTACAATATTGACAACCATTTTTCTGAGCTAGCATACGGCGTATATCTTCTTTAAGTTCTGCGCTTAACGCGTTAGTATTTTCTAGTATGTCACTCAATGCTGACCACGTCTTCATAATGTCCTCGTGATGACCTAATAATCATTGAAATGGTGTATGACCTATGTGTGAAGGTTCAATAATAGCCATGATATGTCACTCCTATTTAAACTAAAGCCGCTTTTATTTTCTGTAGTCCCTTTTTCATCACTTCTCTAGGAACTGCAATATTAATTCTAATATGGCCCTCTGCGTTATGAACAAATTGCTCTGCACCTTCAATGATAACACCAGCGTTTTTAATAAAGAATTTCGCCATTGATTCATCAATATCTTTTTCTTTAATATAATAGCTTAAATCTACCCATGCTAAATACGTCGCCTCTGGAATTTTAAATTCTGCATGTGGCAGTTCTTTTTCTAGGAAATCTGCTAAATAGTTAAAGTTATCATCTAAATAATGATTCATTGCTTGTAACCAATCTTCGCCTTTTTCATAAGCAGCTTGCGTGGCAACTACACTTAAAGGATTTTCCGTACCAAAGTGATGTGCGTTCCAAATCTTTAGAAGTGATTCATTTTGAATAATGATATTTGAAAACATTAAACCTGCAATGTTGAAGGCTTTACTTTGAGACATAGTTGTAATGATTTTGTCGTAATCCGGGACAGCTTTGGCAAATGGGATATGTGATTGACCTGAACGTTTGATATCACAATGGATTTCATCTGAAATGAGCCATACATCATTGTCTTTCATAATTTGACCTAATGTGGCTAACTCTTCTTCTGACCAGACACGTCCCGTTGGATTATGTGGATTCGCAAAAATGCATAATTTAATATTTTCTGTTTCTACTTTTTTACGTACATCATCAAAATCAATCTCATAATATCCATAATGATTGATTAGTGGAGAATATACTGTTGAAATATGATTTTTATCACATGCCATTTTAAATGGTCCATAACTCGGCGTAACAATTAATGCTTTATCATCCTTATCACAAATATAACCTACAAGTTCAATTAACCCAGCTACAATACCGTGAGAGAATACGAGATGCTCTTGAGGGAAAGTGAAACCATAACGTTTCTTTGTCCAAGATACAAAAGCTTCATAATATTCAGAACCGAAGACGTTTGTGTAACCTAAAATTTTCTTATTTAAACGTTCACGAATCGCATTTAATACGACTTCTGGTGTACCAAAGTCCATATCTGCTACCCACATACGAATCAGTTCATCATTATCTTTTAAATCTGACGTATCTGCATCACCAAAAAGATAGCCTTTATAGCCTTCCACATTCATTGCATTTGTATAACGACGATCAATGATTTCATCAAAATTGTAATTCACGAGATTTCCTCCTAAACATGTTCATGTGTTTTATCAATTATCATTTTAATACTTACGCCATATTCTGTATATTAACTTTACTTTTCATTCAACGCAGTAGACACACTTTTTAAACGAAAAACTCCTCACTATTACAGTAGTGAAGAGTTTAAAATTTAATATGTTTGAATACATATATTATGCTAGACCATCAATGACGTATGTCACACCCAAGACTGCGAATGTAAATGCGATTAAGGTTGAAACAAAAATCATACCCATCATTGGATTAAATAATAAGATAATCCCTAAAATAATCCCTAAGATATTTACGATAATTGATAAACCGCGTAATTGATGTTGTTGTGATAGTGTAAACAGACCGATAACCGAACTGAAAATAAACCAAAACGCAAACATAAATACAAAAAATACTGAACTTGCTCCAACATTAAATACAACAAGAATACCAAAAATTAAATCGATAATACCATTAATTAAAATTAATTTTGTATTTACTCCTACGAGTTTTTTTGCTGTACGACGGAATAAAAGTTGAATGACACCGCCTATCATAATGAGTAAGCCAATCAGCCAAGTCAGTGTATAGAAGTTTTGAACTGGATTACTAAATATAACCACGGCAATAATCAGTAATAGCGTACCAATGATTAAACTTGACCAATTTAATTTTCCATTATCATGGGCCATTATTATCTCTCCTTTTTATATTTAAAATTATATTTAAAGATTACTACAAGTATAATTTATCTATCATTAGAACACAAAAAACCTCACTAATCGATTGACTAGTGAGGATACTTTTACGAATTCATAGAATTGGTAAATTGTATATTAGTATGTACCACCATTAAGATTTTTCAAACAACTTTTGTAAAATGATTTTCAATCAAATGAATTTATAATTTTAATATAAAAAATATACCTGGTATGTGTTACTCCTCTTTAAAATTGGGTAATTATGAATTACGTAAACAATTTAGGAGGTATACAATGAGTAAAGCATTAGTTGTAGTTACAAGCGTTTCAAAATATCCTAATATGAATCGTCCAACTGGATTATGGTTGGGTGAAGTCGTTCACTTTGCAGATGTATTATACAAAAATGGCTATGATATCGATTATATTAGTCCAGAAGGTGGCTATACAGCTATCGATCCGGCAAGTCTACAAGAAGATATGATGTCTGAATTAGATTGGAAATATTATCAAGATAAAGACTTCATGACACGTCTTGGTAGTACACTTACACCAGATGCCGTACGTGCTGAAGATTATGATATTATCTATTACGCAGGTGGTCACGGAACAATTTGGGACTTCAAAGATAATAAAGATTTACAAGAATTAACACGTAAAATTTATGAAAATAACGGTGCAGTTTCTTCTGTATGTCATGGTGCTATTGGTCTATTAAATGTTACAGATAGTGAAGGTAATTCTATTATTAATGGTAAAACTGTAACTGGTTTCTCTAATACTGAAGAAGAAGCAGTTGGCTTAGCAGATTAAAGTTCCTTATTTAACAGAAGATGAACTTAAAAATCGTGGTGCACATTACGAAAAAGGTGACAACTGGAGTCAATTCGCTGTTATTGACGGTCATGTGATTACAGGTCAAAATCCACAATCTGGTAAAGCTGTAGCTGAAAAATTCTTAGAATTAAAAAAACAATAAATAAGACACTCCGCAGTGTTAATAAAAAAGTTGAATCTTTCAATCTTTAGAAAGATCCGGCTTTTTTATTTACTCTATTTCATAATCATTTCAATGACAGCTCTAATATTTTTATCAATATATTTATCAACATGTTGAGCAAGGTAATAGTGACGTTTCACATTTAAAGTTGTTATCATTAATTTTTCATAATCCTCGGGATGAATTGCTGATTTTGAAATAATCGCAAACCCATTTCCATCCTCTACCATTTGTTTGATAATCTTAATATTATTAATTTCTACCAAATATGGATTTAATTTCAACTCAGAAAGACCTACTTCCTGATAAAACCTTGTTCCAGACCCTTTTTCTCTAACGAAACATATATCCATTCTAGGTTTAACCGACTTTTTGTAAATATACACCATTTCGTCTTCCATTATTTTCTTACATTCTATTGCATTATCTTGAATTTCCTTTTCTACAATACCTATATCTACTCTGTTGTGTTTAATATCATTTATAACAGAATCTGAATTATTAACACGTAAATGAATATGTAACTTAGGATATTGTTGCATAAGACTAGTAAGTTGTTCTGATAATAAATATTCACCATATGTATAACTGCTTCCAATTGTTAAAGTACCTGAGATGATTTCAGATTCCGATGTTAAGTTTTGCCATAATTCTTGTTCAATACTTTCCCGCTGCAATGCATATTGTAATAGCTTTTCGCCATCTCTAGTTAATTTTAAATAGGGAGACTTAAATTCAAATATTTTAACATGATATTTTAATTCTAAACGTTTAATATCACGACTCACAGAAGGTTGCGAAGTATATAAATGTTCTGCTGCTCTAGTAAAGCTTTCTGTTTTCATTACTTCAATTAATACCTTGTACGGATCCATGCATCATTCTCCTTTAAGTTTAATATAACATTTTTGATATATATACTATACTAATAATTTATTTAACGTTATAACAATAACATGCTAAGATTTCATATTGAGGTGAACGTACATATGAAATCAATAACGCAGCCTTCATTTATGAAAGGTATTATGTTTACATTTATAATCGCAATGATCAGTTATATATTAGCTAAATTTCCTATTTTACATACGATTGGGGCATTAGCTATTGCTATCATTTTTGCGATGCTATATCGCCAAGTGATGGGATATCCAGAACACATTCGTCCAGGTATTACGTTTGCATCGAAACGTTTATTAAAATTTGCGATTATCTTATATGGATTAAAATTAAATATGGGGGATATTCTAGGTAAAGGCTGGAAATTACTACTTATTGATATCGGTGTTATTCTTTTTGCTATAAGTCTAACTTTAATTCTTAATACATTGATTAAAGGAAGTAAGCCAATATCTATATTACTTGCCATCGGAACAGGTGTATGTGGAGCTGCAGCTATTGCAGCAACGGCCCCTATTCTTAAATCTAAAGAAAAAGATATTGCAATGAGTATCGGTATTATTGCTCTAGTTGGAACAGTTTTCGCTCTTATCTATACCGCGATTGAGACTACTTTTAGACTACCTGCTATGACTTATGGTGCTTGGGCAGGTGTGAGTTTGCATGAAATCGCTCATGTCGTCTTAGCTGCCGGAGTAGGTGGACCAGACGCTATGAAGCTTGCCTTAATTGGAAAGTTGGGGCGTGTTTTTCTACTTATTCCATTAAGCATTGTCTTAATTTTGTATATGCGTTATAAGTCACATTCAAGTCAAGTACAACAAAAAGTCGATATTCCTTATTTTCTCATTGGCTTTATCTTAATGGCTTGTATCAATACATTTATTCCTATTCCTTCATTACTTATAAATATTATAAATGTTATTACAACGGTATGTATGTTAATGGCGATGGTTGCTCTAGGATTGAATATCGTTTTAAAAGAAGTTATTTCAAAAGCACTTAAACCTTTCATAGTGATATGTATAACTTCAATTTGTCTGTCTGGTGTGACTCTCTTAGTTACTTCTATAATATTTAAATAAGTCAACATGTTATATGTTTATATTTAAAATAAAAGCGTGCATTTCACTATTTTGAAATGCACGCTTTTTCAATTATTATTCTTCAATATTTGTTAAGTCTTCTAAGATTAATTCTGATGCGATTAAGCCTCTGTATTTCGCCCAACGTTCACGATTGACGTCATGCACACGTTGATTACGAACCGCTTCAATATTTGACCAATCTTCAGTTTCTTTTAATTTTTCATAATCTGTTTTGTTATCTTCATCTACCATAATAAATATACGTTCTGGATTAAAGCTTGCAAATCGGTCTGTATCTACTTTTAAGTAATCTGCGCCCATATATTCAGGTAGATGGTTTTCCATATCTTCAGGAACAGAACCATTAAAACCAACTTTTTGCAAGAATTGTCCAACGTATGAATGTGATGCATGAACATATAAGCCATCATGTGTTGGTACAGCAGCAATAGTTGATAAGTCTTTATCAAGTTTAATATCTTTGCTTAAGTCTTCAACTTTTTCATTGTGTTGAACAACAAGTTCACGGCCTTTATCTTCTTTAGATACGAGTTCTGCAATTTGTTTAAATGTTTCAATACTTTGGTCGTAGTTAGCATCAAAGCTTTCTAATAATACTGTTGGTGCTGCCGCATTTAATTTTTCAAATATTGATTCATGTCTTGTCTTATCTGCTAAGATTAATTGTGGTTCTGCTTTTTTAATTAATTCTGCATCAGGCTCTAAACGTGAACCAACAGATGTGTAGTTACCTACTAAGTGTTTAATAGAATTTTCTAAGTTATTTTTATCTTTGTCATCAGCAATACCTGTGACATTCAATTCTAATTTAGCTAATGCTTCTACAAAAGAATATTCTAACGCAACAACTGATTCTAATTCATCTGGTATTTCTACTTTAACACCATTCGTTTCAAATTCTTTAGCCATAATATAAATCCCTCCAAATAAGATGACATTTCATTTTTCGTACAATATAGTTATTTACGTTTTAGAGAAATTTAAACATTTCATTCTTTTATAAAAAAACGATTAGCCACATGGACTAACCGTTTTTAAATTCTTATAACATGTTCATTTTTAATAAATCAATCACACCACTTGAAGCACCTGGAAATGCAAAGATAAGTTGATTTAAATCTTCCGCTGTCATACGTTGATTAATAATAAATACAAGTAAGTTTACTAAATCATTGGCAGCATCTGCATAGATTTCAGCACCTACTAAGTGTTTATGTTCATCTAGTACAATATACATTTCAGCTTCTGCTTCATTTTTATACTCAAAGACCATTTGTTTACCAAATGGAACATGTTTCACTGTATATTGTTCATTTTCTTTTGCGTCTTCTACAGTCACACCAATTTGTGATAAGCGGGGAAGTGAATAAAGTACTGAAGGAATAGCTGGATATTTAATTTCATCTTGTACCATACCTAAAATATGTGCAGCAATGTAGTTTGATTCAAACGTCGCAGTTGGCGTTAATTTAGGAACTGTTTTATTTAATACATCGCCACTTGCATAAATATTTTTAACATTTGTTCTTAAATAGTCATCCACTTCGATTCCTTTTTTACTATAATTGATACCGACATTCTCTAATCCAATACCTTCAACATTTGGCACTCTTCCTGTTGCATCAAGTACATATTCCGTGTTGATTGATAATCCAGATTCAGTTGTAAGTGTAAACGCGTCTCCTTCTTTTTTAACTGCATTTGTATTTTCATTTAGATAGAATTTAACGCCTTCATCTTCTAATTTTTTAACTAATTTATCGACATGATTACGGTTAAATCCTGGTAAAATCTCATCTGTATGATGAACCACATAAACGTCAGCGCCTGTTTTAATCATGATAGACGCAAATTCGATACTGATAATACCGCCACCGATAAATGTGATACTTTTTGGTGCTTCTTCCATTGATAAGAAGTCACGACTATCATGTGTATATTCTTTACCTTCAATAGGTAATTGATTACTGTGTTGACCTGTCGCAATCACAATATTTTCTGTTTCTAATGTATCGCCATTTACTTCAATTGTATGTTCATCTTTAATAACACCCGCGCCCATATAGACATCAATATCTTGTTTTTCGAACATTGATTTTAGAAAATCTGCCATAGGATGGATCACTTGATGTTTATAATCCATTAAGTTAGACCAGTTTACTTTAAGATCTTTTGATTCAATAATACCTGGATAATGTGTTGCTTCTTCTAATACTTCAAACGGATTCTCAAGTAAAATTTTAGCGTTACAACCCCAATTCGTACATGTTCCAGCAATACGTTCTTTTTCAATAATGGCTACTTCTTTACCTGCTTGTTTTAAAGTTAAAGCTGCGTGCCATGCTGCATGTCCACTACCAATAAATGTAACATCATATTTTTTCATATAACTCATCCTCTTCTTTATTTTTTAGTGAGTTGTTTCAACGTATGTTCTAATTGATTTAATATCTCTTTCGCTTGGCTATAATCTGCTTTGTTCATATTCGAAGGTAAACAATCGGCTACCGCTTCAAAGATGGCATCTTGTTGCTGATAGGATTTATCAGTTAATGTCACAATTAATTGACGTTTGTCTGTTGCTGCACGAGTTCTTGTCACCCAACCGGCTTGTTCTAATCTTTTTAGCAGTGGTGTTAATGTATTACTTGATAAGTCAAGTTGCTTACCAATGTCGTGTAATGTCCGTTTATCTTCTTCCCATAGAGCAAGTAACACTAAATATTGTGAATAGGTTAATCCAAATGGCTTTAGTTGTTGTTCATAAAATTGAGCAAATAAGCGACTCACATTATATGCAGAAAAACATAATTGATTTGCTAAAGTCATCTCGTTCTTGTCCAATACAACACCTCTTTTCAATCGCGCAAGATTTATTTTAGTATAAACAATCGCGCACGATTAATAAAATGATAAATATCCAAACATTTCTAAACTATTGAAGATGCAGGGTAGAATTTATTTTAAATTTGTTGTTTCACTCCCCTAACACTTTTGCTATTTTAATTAGAAAAGACTCACTTTCCTTTAATAAAAAGAAAAATGAGTCCATGATTTACTTATGTTCAATCTACAAATATTTATTTTTTAATCTTCTTTTTGTGGTTTTCCGTATTCTTCCGTTATTAATTTAGATGCTTCACTATTAAGCAGACTTTTAATTTTTTAAAAGTAAGACTACCCGCCTACTAAAAAAGAGAATATATACTCTTTTTACTTCACTTTCAATCCTCTATATCGATTTAAGGTACCGATAAATTCTTGTTTACGAGGTAAGGCAAGATGTCCAGGATGTCCATTAAAATGAGAGAGCGCTTCTAACCCTTCATGCTCAATTAAGTGATACATCTCATTTGTTGCTTGAATTATGGAATTCTGATTATTGATGCCATGACGTCTAAAGTAATCTAACATCATCGTAATAGCGTTTGTCTGACTATCATCCACAAGTTGTTCTAATCCTGTTAGATTAATACGGTCATGACCATACATAATAGAATGTAATCCTTTTGCTTTAAAACGATTTTCTTTTCCTTTTTTAGAGAAAGAATCCGTTAACGGTATGCGGTGAGATAGCACTCCAAATGATTGATCACCCTCAATTTCTCGCTTATAGCCCTCAGTATTCGTTATTTCTTTTGCTTCTTCTGTTACATCTTTTAAATGATATTCATCCATCATTAACACTTGGTCAGCAACGTCAAAGTAATCTCCTGAACCCCCAACAATAAGAATAGTAGAAACATTATAATCTTCATATAATGATTTTACTTTATTAGAAAATGGAGTAATTGGTTCTTTTTCAGGAGCAATCAATTGTTGCATACGACCATCACGAATCATAAAATTAGTAGCTGATGTATCTTCATCGACTAATAATAATGAACTTTCTGCTTCTAAAGCTTCGATTACATTTGTGGCTTGAGATGTACTACCACTTGCGTTTTCTGTAGAAAAGTGTGTCGTATCTTTCTTTCCTGGAAGATTATCAATAAATGGACTAATATCGACATTTTCAACGTTTCGACCATCCTCAGCACGTATTTTCATCGCATCATGTTGAGTCACCACGAATTCTCGACCGTCATGTTGAATGTGATCATATACACTACGCTCAAGCGCTTCTAATAGTGTCGATTTACCATGGTAACCCCCACCGACAATAAGTGTAATCCCTTGTGGAATAGCCATCCCTGTGACTACCTGACCACTTGGAAGATTGAATGTATGTTCAAATTTCTTAGGACTTGTGAATTGAATGGCACCTTTCATTGGAGCGTCTGAAACACCACTTTTTCTTGGCAAGATTGAACCATTTGCCACAAATGCGACTAAATGTTCTGTTTCAAGCTGTTGTCTAATATAGGTCTGATCTAGTTTTAATGCGACTTGTTCGTTCAATGCTTGTTGATTTAAATTTTCGTATTGTATCGCTTTTTCTACCATTTGAGGAATGCCATGTATTATCGTATGTGATGCTACTTTTCCTAGAATCTTACGTCCAGCTGCTGGTAGTCCAACTTCAATACGTATTTCAATATCTTTATCATTAATCACTACAGATGTACGTTCGAGTATTTCTTGTCCTGGATGATCGATAAAGATCTTCCCATTTTTACCTGAACCTTTCACTGTACGATTGAAATGTTTTAACTGGGTCTCCACTGTTCGAGTTAAAAAGTCTGAAGTCGCTATACGTTTATCTTTAGTATCTAATAATTCATTAGGAATTTCAGTCTCATGTTTCCCAATAATGACACGCATTTTTGAAGGTGACGCAAAAGGATCGACTTGAACATGATCTATAGCTAGACGGAATTGATCAAATTGATATATCCCTTTCGTTCGTTTATAAGCGCCATATTTTTGTCCGTCTAAAGATTTAAGTAATCGTTCTAAATCTTTTGACTGTTTCATCTTAATTCCTCCGTTCATAGTATTGCTTGTTTATGTTTACCCTTTTTTAAAAAAATAAAAAATCACTACTCCAAATCATTGAAGTAGCGATATACATACGTTATTCAGATTTAACACCTGTACGTAATCGTAACTCATGTTCAATTTCAGCTAAACTGCGACCACGTGTTTCTGGAAGATACTTAATTACAAAGGACATCGCTAGTACGCCAATAGCAGCAAAAATTAAGAATACCCATTCTGTATCTAAATGATGATTTAAAATTGGGAATAATTGTGCAACGATTAACGTACCAAAGTTTAATACTAATGCTGCAATGCCTGTTGCTGCTCCTCTTGCACGTGTTGGGAATAATTCAGGTAACATGACCCATAAAACTGGGCCCCATGAAATTCCAAAGAACACGATGAATAATGATAAACAAATGATAATAACCCAAGCTGATGATTGAATACCGATTGACCAGATAAGCATCGCCATAATGACTAATGAAGCAATCATTCCAAGGTTCCCTACAACGAGGAGTTTTTTACGATCCACACGGTCAACGATAAATAGTGCTAAAATCGTTACTAATACGTTTACCACACCAATACCGACTGTACCGATAATTGAAGCAGAACCACCTAGACCTGCTTTAGTAAAAATCGTTGGGGCATAGAAAATAACTGCATTGATACCGATAAATTGTTGAAAAATCGCAAAGATACATCCAATAATCAGTGTTGGACGTAACCAAGGTGATTTAATCACTGAGAATGTTGACTCTGAATTAGAAGCTATTTCTTTCATTTCCTTAATTTCAGCATCAATTGCATCTGGATTATATGTAATTTTCATTACATCACGCGCTGCTTTCTCACTTTTATTTTCAAGTAACCAACGTGGACTTTCAGGCATAAATGCTACCCCGACTAATAAAATAAGGGAAGGAACCACAGCTAAGCCTAACATCCAACGCCAAGCGCCCATATCTGCAAAAGCATAGTTCACCAAATAGGCTGATAAGATACCAATGGTAATCATTAATTGGTTAAGTGAACCTAAGGATCCACGTAGTTCTGTAGGAGCCATTTCAGTAAGATACACAGGTACTGTTGACATTGAACCCCCTACGGCAAGTCCAACTATGACACGACCAATAATAAGCATTGCAATATTAGTCGAAAACGCTAAAACAAGTGAGCCTACAATAAATACTAACGCAATAAATAATACTAAACGACGGCGACCAATTTTATCTGATAATGGTCCGCTTCCCCCTGCACCAACAATCGCTCCGAAAAGCATTGATGATACGACTAATCCTTCCATCACACTATTATGTAAAGGGATATCTTTAGGAATATAAAGTAATGCGCCGGAAATAATGCCGTTATCATAACCGTAAAGCAAACCTCCTAAAGCACCCAAAATAAAAATCAAATATTTATTTACTTTCATATAATATCCTTCCTTTTTCAAACTAGTAAATATTATACGTACTAATTGAAAGCGTTTCAATATTTTTTTAATTTAATTTAAAAAAGCAATCTTCACATTATAGCTGTAAAGATTGCCGTTCATATTAGTATGATATAAAATCGTTTTCTTTTCTAAGCAAGTAATAATGGACTTGAAAAAATAAGAAAGAAAATAATTGTTAAAAATAACGTGATACTATTAAATACTTTGCTGCCACTCATTAGACCTACAACACTTGAAACCACTGACAATAGCATGACAAAAAAGCCAGGTAAATACCAAAACATATCTGTAAATGTAATCGAAACTGCAAGTAGAAATGATAATACACATAAGATACCAGAAACTATATTCATATTGTTTAATCTCATTGATGTCTTCCTTTCTGTAAGATATTAATAACATTATATACTATATTTACATTTAAATTTACTATATATCATTATTTTTTTAAAATATAAAACACCCTTATTGATAAATATCTAAATAAGAGGATTTTATTTTTGATTGCGTCTCTAAATATTTTTGTTATTTATAGGTGTATTAGCTTCTATTGTTTATTATTTTTTACTAAATACTCATTTTTAATGAGTTATACAATTACGATGGGTCCAATCATTATTGGTATGTATTTATAGGAAAGGTAACGTTGTCATCAATTAGATCACTACATAAAAAGCAATAAGATTAAGTATTTCACCAATATGCAGATATTATCTGCTAAAAGAATATAAAAACGCGCCCCAAAAGTTAGATTTTAAGTCCAACTTTTGGAGCGCGTGTCAGTTTTAAAAATAATAATATATATTTGTTATTTAAATTAGTGGAATCTCATACCGCCGTCGACAATAATAGTTTGACCAGTAATATAATCAGAATCACTGCTAGCTAAGAAACCAACTACATTGGCTACATCTTCTGGTTTAGATAAACGTTTTAATGTGATTTGATCAGTGAATTGTTTCCAACCCCATTCTTCTGGTTGATTATTTTCTTCGGCTAATTTTTTAGCAATACCTTCCATCATAGGTGTTTCAACGATACCTGGTGCAAATGCATTTACTGTAATGCCTTTGTCAGCTAAATCACGCGCAGCAACTTGAGTTAATCCACGAACTGCGAATTTCGTACTACTGTATAACGATAATCCCGCATTACCTTCAACACCTGCTTGAGATGTTGCGTTTATAATTTTACCGCCATGACCTAATTTTTCAAATTGTTCTAAAGCCGCTTGAATGCCCCAGAATACGCCTCCAACATTTACTCCAATAACTTGATTAAATTGTTCAGGTGTGACTGTATGGATAGGTGTTGTTGGTCCTAGGCCAGCATTATTTACGATTACATTTAACTCTCCAAAATGTTCTACAACTTTACGTGTCACATCAAAAACATTTTCACGGTCAGATACGTCAGCTCTAAACGCTACTGCTTCTTGACCTTCTTTTGAAAGTGCTTCAGCAGCTTTTTTTGCGCCTTCTTCATTAAAATCGACGATAGCAACGCTAAAACCGTCGTTAAATAAACGTTCTGCTATTTTGAAACCAATACCTTGTGCTGCACCTGTAACAAGTGCTACTTTTTTAGAATTGCCCATTTATTACACCTCTTAAAGTAATATAACTTTCAATTATTATGTTAGCACTTTGTATGTAAAATACTATGAAAAGTTTGTGAACTTTTGAACAAAGTTTTAACTTTACTCCTTTATTCCATAAATAGTGGCACAGAAGAACAATTTATATATTTTATTTACTAAGGCTATAAACGATCTTTAATGATTAAAACAAGCATCTTAAAGGTAGACATTATTTAATACCTTTGCTATTTATATCTTTTTAAGACATCCTTCTCACTAACTTCATACAACCGTTAGTCTTACCCTATTTCTTTTTTAGTGTCCTATTACTAAAGCAATAGACATAGCAACGCTACATATCATTATCCATATTAATATAGGTTTCCATACAAACTTCACCCATTCCGTATAAGAAATTTTACCTACAGCTAGGGCTCCCATTAAAATTGCTGATGTAGGAAATAGAATATTACTGATTGCATCACCATATTGGAAGGCAAGCACTGTCAATTGTCGATTAATGTTAAGTAAATCTGAAATAGGCACCATCAATGGCATAGTCGTTAAAGCTTGACCTGATCCTGATGGGATAAAAAAGTTAAGCATAAATTGCAATATGAACATTGCGATAATGACTAATGACGAGGGTACATCTGTTAGTAACGTCGTCATTCCATGAACAATAGTATCAATAATTTTTCCATTCTCTAATAAAACGATAATTCCTTTTGCAAATCCAACAATCATCGCGCCAAATAGAATATTTTGCATTCCTTCAACTAAGGCATCAAATGTTCCATTGAAACCAAGCCCACCTACAAATCCCGCTAAAATACCTGCAAGTAAAAAATTGGCACTCATTTCGTTAAAGCCCCATCCGAATTTAAAAATACCAAAAACATTAAATATTATTGTGGCCATAATAATGATTAAACTACCTGCTTGTTTTTTACTAAAGTGTTGATATTCAATATCTTGTTGAATAAGTCCTTCTTCTTGTTCTAAATGATATACAATACTCTTCGTCTTATCTTGTTTGACTTTATTTGCATAGACCATGACAGTTGTAATAGCAGTGATTAGTATAAGGAGATATATGATGGTACGAAGCCCCCAACCAGAGAACATCGGAAGTTCCGCAACAGTTTGAGCGACCCCTACTGTAAATGGATTTAACATTCCTCCACTAAACCCACTCGAGGCCCCTAAAATCACCATAGCTGCTCCTGTCAATGCATCATATCCTAATGTTCGTGCAATAATAATACCAATTGGAACAAAAATAATCGTTTCCTCTGCCAAACCAATCGTAAAACCTAAAATTGAAAAAGCCGTCATAGTTAAAGGAATCATTAAAAAATTCGCTTTTCCTAATGTTCTCATAGCTTTATTGACGCCATTTTCAAATGCACCTGTCTTATGCACAATCCCAAATGCACCACCTACTAAAAATACATAAAATACAATTTCGCCTCCACTTATAAGTCCTTCTGGAATTGCTCTAAAAATATTTAAAAAATTAATGTGTTCTGACGAAATAGTGTGATATGTACCTGACACCACTAATGTTTGTCCATTTTTCTTTTCTCTAACATATTCTCCTGCTGGAATAATATATGTCATAAGCCAAGCAACTAGAATAATAAACATTAATATTGCATAAGTATGTGGCGTCTTTAATTTAAATTTCCCTTCTTTCTTTTGTTCCATAGTATCCCATCCTTTTTTATATGAACTTTGAATATAAAATATATTTATTATCATACCTTATTTATAATTAAATGATAAGATTACAATTTTTATAACTATTTATTAAATGCATCACGTACTGTTATTTCAAAGAAGATTATGCAATATTTACTATTAAACATGACATACTTCATGATATCCCTACGAATGTCATGCTAGATATTGATTGTCAATGCCTTATTCAGAAAAAGTTATCGCGGTAATATTATATTTTATCGTCACTTAAATGATTAAAAACCAGAAATCAAAAGATTTTTGGCTTTTTTTATAAGAGCTGTAATGTAATATATAATCCTAATAAAGTTATAAATAAGACTGGAATCGTTATGATAATACCTGTTTTAAAATAAGTGCCCCGCGATATTTTAATTCCCTTTTGTGATAAGACATGAAGCCATAATAGTGTTAACCAATAGGTGTAATCTTAGGGCCCAAATCAGGTCCAATCATATTAGCATAAATCATATCTTCTTTAAGTATATGCATTGCTTGTGATTGATAAGTAGCAATCGCATCAATGAGTACGGTCGGTAAATTATTCATCATATAAGATAATATAGCCGAGATGAAACCTACGCCCATGATAATTGTAAACAGTCCGTAATTGGATATTGCTGAAAATATCTGTCCTAACATACTTGTAATACCAATGTTCTTCAATCCAAAGACCACTAAATACATACCAATTGAAAAAATCACAATATTCCATGGTGCTCCTTTAATCACTTTTCTAACTTACAGCGTTTGATTGTGCTGCTAAAATAAGAAAAACGTTATGACAAGATTTAATTTAATCCTCTCACAACGTTTTATTAAACGATGATTTATTTTTCTTCTTTTACAATGTTACCTTTTTCATCTAACTTTTGAATCTTTCCATGTTTTGTTCTATAAGTGCCTAGAATTTCACCTTTTTTGTTACGATAATTCACAATCCAATTCCCATTATGATCTGTCATTTTCACATCATCCCATAAATATCCTGATTTTTTCAATTCTACTTCATCAAAATCAGAAATAAGTTGATACACTTCATTACGATAACGTGTATTTACACTTCCAGATTTTTCCAAATCATTTGAATCTAATGGGTTACCTTGATTCTTTGCACTATGAGGTAATGAATTCGAAATGTGTATTTTGCTTGTAAGTTCTGGCAAAGCTTTGTTTTCTTTATTATCTTTATATACGTCTTCTAAGCTAGCTTCTTTCCCCTTATTAAGTAAATCATTATAATCCAATGTCCCTCTTTGCATACGTCCCACGTAAATGGTATCTTTATTAACCCCAATCAGTGATTGTTTTGTACTTTTATCTGGATAAACCATAAAAAACTCCATATGTTTCGGTGCATGCTTTACTGGTTGTTTCACTTTGACTAATGTAAAATCAACTAATTTATAATTATGTTTGCCCGTAGGTAATCTATATTCATAAATTCCAGTTAAAATTTCATTTTTAGTCAATGTATATTGATCGACACCATCAATACAAAATACTAATGCTAATCGTTCTTTCGTTGATAATTTAGACGTATTGGTCGATGAAGTTTCATCTTTTTTATCTGATTCGTTCTTTTTAGCTTTTTGAACGTTATTTTGATTTGATTTTGATTTATGATCTTCTTTTGAAGATTCATGCGTACTACAAGCAGCTAATAACATCATCATGATACTACCCAAAAATAAAATTTTTTTCATCTATTGGCCCCTCATACATTCTTCTCATTTTATTAATATACTATACATTATTTATACATTATTTGAAGGGGAAGATAAATATAAATTTTGTTAAAATACCACTTTTTCATAAAAGTTGCGTCTTATATAATTAAAAAACTATGTTATACTGTGTACAATGTTTCATTATTGTTTATAGCAATTAAAGTTTAAAGGAGTTTAAGCATGAAAAAATTCTCTGCAATCCTAATAACAAGCGCTTTATTACTTTCAGCTTGCTCACATAGTAATGATAATAATGGTAAAAATGAAAATAATACTAAACAAACATCTCAAACTAATAAAAGTTATGACAATCAACAAAAACACACAAAAGTCATTAAAGACGGTCGTACGTATGTCGATGGTGTCTTAATTGTAAACAAAGATATTGGTCTTCCTTCCAATTATAATCCTGGTGAAGATCCAAAAGCCCAACAAGCCTTACAACAATTATTTAGTGCTGCACAAAAGGATGGAATCCAATTATACAAAATAAGTGGTTACAGAAGTTATTCTACTCAAGTACAACTATATAATCGCTACGTTGCACGTGATGGTAAAAAAGCTGCAGATAAGTATAGCGCACGTCCTGGCTACTCAGAACATCAAACAGGGCTTACATTTGACGTTGGTGGTGTCAATTCAGATAAAAATTTATATGCCAGTTTCGGAAAAACAAAAGAAGGTCAATGGATTGCGAAAAATGCACACAAATACGGTTTTATTGTGAGATATCCCAAAGGAAAAGAAAAAGTAACAGGTTTTCAATATGAACCATGGCATTTACGTTATTTAGGAAAAGATACTGCAACCAAAGTATATCAATCTGGTAAAACATTAGAAGAATATGTAGGATTAAAATAATTGATTCATCAAGAAACTTATTACAAAAAACCATGAGTAGGATAAGGCTCACTCATGGTTTTTTTATATGCATCTAAATGTTTCACGTTGAACATCTTAGTAATCTAACTTTAATTTATTGAGTTATTATGAGTGTAATTGTTGATCAATATACTCCCAAACTAGTTTACTGACTTTATTATATTGCTCAACTGTTACTGGCTTATCAGCATAATGGTAAACTGGATCTCCCGATCTATATACATAATTATTGTAATATTTAACTAGCTGATTATAAACTTGATACTCAACTTTTCCATTTTCAGAACGTATCGGACCATCTTGTGATGGTGGCCCTCCATCTTTTTCAATTATTTTTCCATTGTTTCTGTTAATCATAACATGCTGTTTAACAGAACTATTGATTCCAAACAATGGTGTTTCAAAAAATGCTTGATTAGCATTACTTTTATCTTTTCTATAAATCAAATCTTCAGTTGTATAAAAACTACCATTTGCATTAAGTTCATCACTCGCAATTGCTCTCGCCTTATCCAGAGTGATTGTTTTATTTCGTTGTTGCTGATTTCGATTATTATATTGTTGTTGCGTTTGATGTTGCTGCTTTGAAATGTTAGAGTTATCACTTTTGTCATCTTGAACAACGTTAATATTAATATCTTCACACGAGGCTAACAAAAAACTAGAAGACAATATTAAAATAGTTAGTTTCTTAAAATACATTATGTACTTCCTTTATAACAAATTACAAAATAGTTGTTTAAAATATTATGTATTAATTTATTTTTAACATTTTGTAATAGTTTATTAAAGAGAAATAAAGAATTTTATAAATAATAAGTACAAATTTTTTAGCCTACCTACACTCTTAATTACTTAATTATTGTATTTTCTTTTTCATGAATCATTTGAATTATTTCATTATTTTCGTTCATAATCGCGACTTTAGGTGCATGATCGATTAATTCACGTTCGTCCAACTGTACATAAGTCATAATAATAACTATATCATCGACTTCTACTAAGCGAGAGGCAGCACCGTTTAGACAAATTTTCCCACTGCCACGTTCGCCTGCAATCACATATGTTTCAAAACGTGCCCCATTATTATTATTTACTATCGCAACCTTTTCATTTGGAAGAATATCAACCGCATCTAAAATATCAGCATCGATCGTAATACTCCCTACATAATTTAAATTGGATTCTGTGACACGTGCTCTATGAATTTTACTATTCATCATTGTTCTAATCATTTTCTCTATTTACTCCCTAAAATAATATTATCTATTAGACGTGCTTTAGAAAATTTGACAGCTAAAGCAATAAAAATTTGACCCTTTATTTCATTAACGACTTCTAGTTCTGGATAACTATAAATTGCGACTTCATCGATGTGACCACTTGTATGTTCTTGTAAGTATGTCTTTATTGCACCTACGAGCATATGACTTCGACGTTCACCTTCTTCATACATATCTTTAGCTAATGTTAAACTTTTACTTAGATGAACCGCTTCTTTACGTTCTTCATCAGTCAAATAGACATTCCGAGAACTACGCGCAAGTCCATCGTCTTCACGTACTATATCGACGCCAACAATTTCAATAGGATGATTAAAATCTTTTACCATTTTCTCAATAATTGCTAACTGTTGTGCATCTTTTTTACCAAAATAAGCCTTATTAGGAGTTACGATATTAAATAATTTATTCACTACTGTAACGACACCATCAAAATGTCCAGGACGTTGTGGGCCTTCTAAGACTTCCCCTAGACGTCCCACCTTTAATGTGACGCCTAATTCATCTGGATACATCTCTTGAGCGGAAGGGTGGAATACATAATCGACATGAATATCTTTAACTAAAGAAACATCCTTATCAATTTGACGAGGATATGCATCATAATCTTCATTTGGTCCAAATTGTAATGGATTTACAAATACACTAATGACTGTCACATCGTTTTCTTCAACTGAACGTCGCATCATGCTTAAATGTCCTTCATGAAGTGCACCCATTGTTGGAATGAAACCTATTGATTGACCAGACGCTTTTATGTGTTGTGCGATCGCTTGCATCTCTTTTACAGTATTAATTACTTGTGTCATTTTTATCAACCTCATCTAATACTTTTTTCTTATACGTATGTGCTTCTGTAGGAAATTCTCCTGCTTTCACTTCTTTATCATATTGCTTAATACCATCAATGCCTACTGATAAATCTGCAAACTGTTTTACGAATTTAGCATAACGTTCTACGCCATAATTCAACATATCGTGATACACCAATACTTGTCCGTCTGTATCTTTGCCTGCCCCAATACCAATAACTGGAATGTCTAATTGTTTACTAATTAATCCAGCTAAGTCACTTGGAATAGCTTCTAATACTAACGCCACGGCACCCGCTTCTTGAACAGCATGTGCATCGCGAATAAGTTGTTCTGCTGCGTCTTTTGTACCGCCTTGTAACTTGTAACCCATCACACCTACGCTTTGTGGCATTAAACCAAGATGTGCAACAATTGGAATACCAATTTGTGTCGATTTTTTAATGAAGTCAGTTAAATGGGCACCTTCTGCTTTTAATGCATTCGCATTGGTTTGTTGATATAACGTTATCGCATGATTTAAATCATGCTCCGCACTTACGCCTACCGCTCCGATAGGTAAGTCTACAACGATAAATGTATCATCGGCGCCTCGACGAACAGCTTTACCATGATGAATCATATCATCTAAAGTAACTTGAGTGGTTGTATCATAACCTAAAACTGTCATTCCTAGCGAATCACCAACTAGAATCATATCAATATTGGCTTGTTGCGCTTGTTTTGCACTGGGATAATCGTATGCTGTAACCATTGAAATTTTTGTACCATTTTGCTTCATTTCCATAAGTTTTGACAAATTTTTCATTATTTTATCAATCTCCTATAACATTATCTCAATAATATCACGTATAATTATATGTAATATTTTAAAGAAAGGAAAGTTATAAATGCGTATTGCGATTATTGGACCAGGCGCTGTAGGTACGACGATTGCCTATGAATTACAACAAGTATTACCTCATATCACATTACTTGGAAGAACAAATAAGTCCGTTCACTTTCGACCTGCAAATCAATATGTCATTGTTAAAGATATTAAGTCTATGACTAACTCCTTCGATGTGATTATCGTGGCAGTCAAAACGCATCAACTTGAATCTTTAGTTCCAGACTTAAACCGTCTTACTCATGATGAGACAACCATTATCTTAGCTCAAAATGGATATGGTTTGCGTTCAACTTTACCATTTAAACATGTCTACCAAGCTGTGGTCTATATTAGTGGGCAGAAAAAAGACGATGAAGTGATCCATTTCAGAGATTACCGTTTGCATATTCAGCATGATCGTCGGACTGAACAACTTAAACGCTATTTAGAACATACTAAAATAGAACTTATATTAGAAGATCACATAGAAACAACGATTTGGTATAAATTACTTGTCAATCTTGGTATTAATTCGATTACTGCATTAGGTGGCAATACTGCACAAATTTTAAAAATTTCGGAAGTCTATCAATTATGCACGCGCTTATTAGAAGAAGGTAAACAAGTTGCTATGGCAGAAGGTATTACCTTGCCTGACACGATTGTTGCAGATATTATGCATATCTATGCTGGTTATCCAGATCATATGGGAACAAGCATGTATTATGATGTTATGAATCATCAGCCCCTTGAAGTAGAAGCAATTCAAGGTTTTATTTATCGTAAGGCTAGAACACATCATCTTTCTACCCCATCGTTAGATACAGTTTACGCATTATTACAGTCTCACCATTCTTTATCCATTGAATATTAATGTTAAAATCAATGTTTAACCATTAATATTTTGTCAAATTATATAGTAATAAACCATATTACAAGCTATATAATTATTTTCAAAAACTTTTTTACTTTAATAAAAAGGAGATATATCTTTGGATAAAGCAACACGTATACTTAATATTTTGACATTATTATTAAATGGTCATGTTGTCACTCAAGAAGACTTAGATCGCTTTACAAATGTCAGCAAAAAATCCATTCAACGTGATATTAATACAATTAATACATTTTTTTATGAAAGTCATTTTTGGAGAAGCAATCATACTAAAGTTGTCTATAATTATCAATTAGGCGGTTATGAACTCACACATGATACTACGAACAAACAAAGCCTTGGTGTACTAAGTTTACTCATTAAGTTACAAAGTCTCACACCTATTCTTCATTATGATATTTACAAATTTTTCTTAAATGCGATGTCGTCTGTCAGAATAGAAGATAAACATATTTTGATGACGATGTTACATCAATTCAAAGTACGTGATGATTTACTTCCTGGAAAAATATTAATGGATCTTCAAAAAGCAATCGTCAATAAACATAGAGTACGTATTGAGGTAGATCATAACAAAATAACTATTAAACCGTTATCTATTTTGTATATGCATTATGATTATTGGTTTACTTACGAATTTCAACATAAAATACATACTGTTTCTTTGAAATCGATATCATCCTTACACGTTCTAGATACAAAATTTTCTAAAGACTTCGCGAACAATGCAGTATTATTTGAAATGAGTACCACCATTTGGAATCAATTTAAACAACAATTTTCAATTAAAGAGATTGTTTCACGTAATGAAGACACCATTTTGGCATGGGTAAATTGCACGCGATTTGATGCTTATTATATTGCTTATCAACTTGCTCCTCTAGCAAAAATCATTGCTCCGGAATCATATATCGATAGTTTTATTGAGCGTTTAGATGAAATTAAACGTACTTACACAGAAAACAACAGCTGACTATGAAAATCAGCTGTTGCTTTTTATTAATCGATTGGATCTCCATGTTCATCATATTTTGTTACTACACCGTCAGAAGTAACAATATATGAGCCAACTAAATCTCCACTTTTATCTAAAATTGAGAAGCCCCAATCTCCGTTTTCATCTTGTTCTGGTTCTTTATATGTGTAGGTATCTGTATCTAATTGGTGCCCCTCATAATCTTCTACCTTATCAATGACATTTGCACGTGTTACTTTTTCATCACTTGAGGTATCTTTCTCACTCGATGTATCATCAGAACTTGATTCTGTGTCAGTATCAAATTCTTCTGGTTGTTCTGGTGTATCACTAGTGATATGATTTGCAACTTCGTCTAACTTGGCTTCTGAAGGATTAGCAAGTTGTTTCGTTTCTCCATTATTTAAAATACGTGTCGTTTCATTTTTAGTATAATCATCTTCTTCCCAAAGACGGCCTTGGAAATGACTTGGTACATCGTAGAAAGTCACAGTTCCATCTCCGTTATCTTTAAAAGTAACATGACCTAAAAATGTATAATTTGGAGATAGTACAATCGTTCCATCTGGGTATACTTTTGAAGCTTTTTTATTATATGGATTAATAGGCTCACCCGACATATCTATAGGCGTATAGTTCATACTATCTTCTTTAAAAATATTGTCTACATCATTTCTTGCTGTGAGCCACACTCTAGCAAAGTACTCTTTTGAATTTTTATTATCCATATTAGAAGCGTGGTTACTTGTTGATGATTTACTACCACTAAATGAAATTTGTTTTGCAATTTCTTTATAATCAATACTTTTACTATATTTATCAAATAATGTATCTACATCTAACTCATGTCCTGTAGAAGAATTCATAAATTGTTCATACGTACCCGAACTTTGCGTGGCAGCAATAAAGACTTTGTCGCTTCCAACACCAATGATTGTCGCAAATGAACCCTTTGCCGGTTGTGCATTGTAGAATTTCATATCACTTGGTGCACCTTCTAGCTGTTCTGTAGTCTCTAATTGATAGGTATCTATGTTTTTTTGTTCGCCGCCACCGTTATAATTCGCAAAATAAGAGTGATTTTTTAATTCATTAGCGTTGATGACATAATCTGAAACTGACGGATCATTTAATGCTAACGCTACTTTTTCACCTTGCGTTAAGTTATCTATGTTATCCTTAGATTTGTTATGTTTATTAGAATTTGAATGATTTTGATTTGATGAGTGAGTGGATTTTGATGTCTTATGTTCAGATTGCTTATCCGAGTTATGATTACCAATAACATCTCCTAAATCACAACCTGCAAGTAAAGTTGTCGCCGTTATTGCGCCGATAGCTAAGTAATGTTTCTTCATTTATTTCGCTCCTTTTAAAATAAAAAAATATATATTCAACTGACAATATTAAACAGACTCTGTATGTCGTTATGAAAAAGTACACACTTCATTATCTAAAGCATGTACTTTTTTTATATCAATTACTTAATATGTTGACGTACGAAACGACCAGCATATCCTTTAAACGATTCACCACCAGACATTTCTTGTTTAGCATAAGCATCCGTTGAACCACCCATTAAGTTATATCCATACGTTCTTAAGCCATACATTTTTGTAAATGTACTATTTAACATTGGTGAGCCTGAAGCGCCTGATCTAAAAATATCTTTCGTTTGAATCTCGGTACCATTTGTTGAAAATTGAGTTACACGAAGTTTATTAAAATACGCTTTGGTGTTGTCGTTATATTGCCATGGATATCCTAATGAATAAAGTGGCGAATTGAATTTCAATTGTTTAATCTCTGAATCCGTTGCAATTTTAACTGGTTTCACATATTTAGACATATTTTGTTTTGTGTGAACCACTGCAATATCATATTGTGGTACTTTAATTACTTCTGTTGCTTGGAAAACATATGGCATACGACTTCCATCACGATTCATTTGAAATTTAATATATTTCGGAGCCGCTGCACGACCATATTGATCATCGATCACGTGTGCATTTGTTACAAATGTATGTGCCCCAATCACTGTTCCTGTTCCCATAGAATCTTGTTTTCTTACAGATGCATCGCGAGAACCTTTTTTCCAACCATTTAAATTAGATACACGACCAATCGCCTTTAAATTATTTTGCGAGGCATTTGGATAGCGTTGAATTGAAATACTGCTGTTACTAATTTTTTTCGCTTTTAAATAGGCTTGATATGATCCTCTTTGTATACCGTCATAATAATAGTTGGTTTCTACAGCTTTAGCCTCTTGATGTTGGGATGAATATCCGAGTACACTGGCACCAATAACGACACTCGCTACTAATGATTTACCAAATTTAGATTTTAGCATTAATTTGTCCCCTGCTTTCTTCAATTTAGAAATGAATTGTTTTATGTTTAAAATAAAATATGTACATCAATATTATAAAACAAACAAAGGACAGTATGCGTCTTTTTTATAAAACAATTTATTTTTAACTTTAATGTACATTTATAAAGTATTTACATAGAAAATATTTTTCTTTACAAACTTCAAAATATATAGTATAGTATTAAAGTAAAATTATGGAGGGATACTCAAGCCTGGCTTAAGAGGCTAACCATTTTATGGTTAGTAGGAGCTTTTAGCTCGCGTTGGTTCAAATCCTTCTCCCTCCGCTATCTAAGAAACCTAAGATTCAATTCTTAGGTTTCTTTTTTATTTCACTTTTTATATTAGCATTCTCTATTATCCAAATGCCTCTTGGAAAAGGGAGACGTATTACGCCACCTCGTTCTCCTAGAAACCCCGAGTTACATTTGAATACACACAAGTAATAATTTTTAAGGAACAGTCTACTTTATTAGGTTTTTGCCCCTTAATTTACAATTTTATTACACATTTCACGTTTATATATACTTAAAATGTACGTTTACTCTATGTAATTGTGACAGATTATTGACAACACTTTCATATAGCGTTACTATCTATTTACATTCAATTTACATTCAATCAATCGACAACGTTGATGGTTAAATCTCGTATGTGGCTCCGTTCTACATACGACAATTTTTTCGCTATGTTTGTAAACGCTTTCTAAAATGTCGGTTAAGAAAGGATGATGACGTTGGAACATATTAAAGCGATATTTAGTAAGTTTTTCGGTTTTATACCACGATCAATTATTAATATTTTTATTTAATCTATATACTTTATAACAAAAAAACAATTAATAGAGGTGCTATTTATGAAAACAAGACAAAATAGATACAGTATTCGTAAATTCAGTGTGGGCGCATCATCCATTTTAGTAGCAACATTGCTATTTATGGGAGGCGGTGCTGCACAAGCAGCAGAAGCACATCAGGAAGCAGAAAATCCTGACTCAGCAGTAGCACAATCTATTGGAGATCATAAAAAACAATCTGATAATCAAGAAACACAACAAGACAATGTTCAACCTGACGAACAAGCTACTGCTACATCTCAGTCAGTAGCTAACAAAAATGAAAAACAACAAGGCTTACATAATGAAAATACGACCTCAACTCAAACTAAAAACGCCAATCATAAAACGAATACAAAAGAAGAAGCAACTGACAACAATGTAACCCATCAAACTACAAAATATTCAACAGCTGAAACTGAAGAGGCAGCAGCTGAAACTAAAGAAACATCATCTACAAAAACATCTTTTGATGACTCTGAGTCAGTTTCAACTAAAGAGGAGCACCCTTCTCTTGAAACACAAGAATCGACTAAAAACACAATTCAAAAAGACACACCAACTTCAAATAAAAAAGAGAATACAACAGAAGACACACCAGCAAGTGAGTTATCTGTGAACGAACAACATTCTCAATCTTCAGAAAGAGCAACAAATGAAAATCCAACGACAGAGAAAGCGACAATTCATGAACACTCAACTAATGAAGCAAAAACACCATCTACAAAAGAGAATACATTAAAAACAACTGGTAATCGTTCAGCAGAAACGAATCAATCAGAGCTAAACAAAAAAACAACGCCATCCACATCATCTGAGTCTGAAGAAGAATCAAATGTTAATGACAAGCATGAAGCGAAAACACCGTCCACTGAACAAAACAATGATACAGTCGAGACTACTGAAACAAAACAAACTGTGACAGCAAAACAATCTACAGATTCTACTACACCTATAGAGAATACTTTAAACACTAAAGATGAAGCGATCTCAATTGATGGTACAACAAATGAAACTGTTGGAAATAAAGATGCTAAAGATCAAAAAAATTCACAGGCTGGCTTAGAGACATTAGCTAATAATGCAGTAGCAACAACAAATAATACATCTCAACAACAAGGTACGGCAGAAACAAAAGATCAAACCAATAAAGTTGCTAAACAAAGTCAATATAAAAATCAAGATCCAATTATTCTCGTTCATGGTTTTAATGGATTTACTGATGATATTAATCCTAATGTCTTATCACATTATTGGGGTGGCGATAAATTAAACATTCGTCAAGAGTTAGAACAAAATGGTTATAACTCTTATGAAGCAAGTATTAGTGCATTTGGTAGTAACTATGACCGTGCCGTTGAACTATATTACTATATTAAAGGTGGTACTGTAGATTATGGTGCTGCACATGCAGAAAGATATGGACATGAACGCTATGGTAAAACATACGAAGGTGTTTATAAAGATTGGCAACCTGGTCAAAAAGTGCATCTAGTTGGTCATAGTATGGGAGGACAAACTGTTCGTCAATTAGAAGAATTATTAAGAAATGGTAGTCAAGAAGAAATTGAATACCAAAAAACACATGGTGGTGACATTTCTCCTTTACTACAAGGTGGACACGATAATATGGTTTCTTCAATTACAACATTAGGCACACCGCATAATGGTACACATGCCTCTGATAAGTTAGGTAATGAAGCTATTGTTCGTCAAATCGCTTTCGATATAGGTAAACAACTAGGTAACAAAAACTCTCGAGTAGACTTCGGTCTGTCTCAATGGGGTCTAAAACAACAACCTGGAGAATCTTATTTATCATACCTTTCACGCGCTAAAACATCTAAATTATGGCAAACGAAAGACAATGGTCTATACGATTTAACACGTGATGGTGCGACAGATCTTAACCGCAAAACATCACTTAATCCAAATATCGTTTATAAAACATACACAGGCGAAGCAACACACTCTACATTATTTGGTAAACATAAAGCAGATTACAATCTCTTCTTACCATTCACAGTGACAGCAAATCTAATTGGTAAATCCACTGAAAAAGAATGGAGAGAAAATGATGGTCTTGTATCTGTGATTTCATCTCAACATCCTTTCAATCAAGCTTATACAGAAGCAACAGATACAAATCAAAAAGGCATTTGGCAAGTAACACCTACTAAACACGACTGGGATCATGTCGATTTTGTAGGTCAAGATAGTACAGATACAAAACGCACGCGAGAAGAATTACAACAGTTTTGGTATGATTTAGCAGATGATTTGGTTCAAACAGAAGCGTTAACTTCAACTAACAAAGCTTAATATAATTTTTTACGGAAAGGTGGTTGTCTAATGTCTGGTGATATCTTTCAACTATTTTCTTCATTTTTTAGAGTTATGACATCGTTATTTTTCTAATTAAATATACTAAAATCACCCCTAGTGAGATGATCGTGTACTTATCATCTCACTAGAGGTGATTTTTTATTGTTCAAGAATTAGAAAATAATGGTTTATTAAAGCGTCGTATAGTTTACATTTTAATTTTGTGTATCTATATGAGTATTACTTACTTAAAACGTATCTTCATTTGCTGAAAGTGTTATCTTTTTAGAATGGTTAGAAGCTTTGACTTCATGACGTAATGCACTATTCAATCCTAATAAATTATTTGCTTGAGTTTCTTCACTATTGTAGTCTTCTAATCCATTCACAATTTCAGTCGCTAAATATCCACATGCATCTTGATTTTCAACTTTGACTTTTTCATTGATTATTGATTCAATTACTTCAATTAAGTCACATTTTTGAATTTGAATATCAATCATTTGTTCTACTCCCTTAAACTGTCATTAAGTCATTTGCTAGACTTTCTAGTTTATTACCCTGTTTCTAGAAAAAGTACACAAAATCGTCACTGTCGGAAAACTGAATGTATTGTATTAGAATGTAGTTCATGAGGTTGGCATGTTAACACTAGAGTCATAATCAAATACCCTCATGCGTTTGTGAATAATTGAAGTATCTTTTTCTAGAACTAAGATATGCTCGGTATATTGGACGCATCTTTTTTTAGTTTGACTATCATATGTAATGTTTCTTTCTTAACTAAATAAAAAGAGAGGGATAGTACACTATCCCTCTCTTTTCCAAAATAACACTTATTATTTTCTATCAAAATATCTGTAACGTTTGAATGCGTCAAGGATGGCTTGTGGTTCGCTAGATACTACAACGCCAGGCGCATCTAAATCAATACGATTGCTTTGTAATACATTTTTCGCTTCCTCAGTGATTACAATAGGTTTTTTATGATTATAGCTCATTTCAACAAAATCTATAGCATCTGGTAACATTTCTTTACCGTCTGAAAGAACGATTACACTATCAAATACTGTTGAACTTGCTGTGCTATAAGTTTCAGTAATACCAATTTCGTCATCATTAAGGTTTTTAGCTGTTTGTCCAACAAATGCATAGTTTAAGTCGTTGTTAACAAATACTTCTGCATATGATTTTAATGTTTCAGCGCTAATATCACCATTTACAAGCACTGCTACAGAGTGTCCTTTTAATGGGATGTCAAATTTTTCCAATGTTAATTGGCTATCTTTAGCATCTGATTGCACTTCTTCGTTTTCTGCTGGAACCTCTACGCCTACATTATTTGCTACGTATTCAGCTAATTTACGATCAACTTTATTAATTTGATTAACAGCATTTTGTTTTACTTCTGTTGATTTACATTTACCAATTTCAAATGAAAATGCATCAGCTAAGTGTTGTTGTTCTGCTTCAGTTAAGCTGTTTTTATATAATTTAGCTTGAGTATAGTAATCTTTGAAGCTATCACTACGTTGACGTACTTTATAACCTTCTACTTTTTCATGATAATGCTCGAAACCACCTTGTTCTTTAGGTGTCGTATGAGGGTCATTATTGTTCAAGCCATTTTTATGGTAGGCTGTTTGACCTTGATGAATATATGATTGATGCATTGCATCGCGTTGATTATTGTGAACATCTGCAACTGGGCGGTTAATAGGAATTTGGTTAAAGTTTGGTCCGCCAAGACGAGAGATTTGTGTATCTGTGTAAGAGAATAAACGACCTTGTAATAATGGATCATTAGAGAAATCAATACCTGGAACAATATGTGCAGGGTGGAACGCAACTTGTTCAGTTTCTGCAAAGACGTTATCTACATTACGGTTCAACGTCATTTTACCAACAATTTTCACAGGTACTTGATCTTCTGGCCATAATTTAGTTGGATCTAAAATATCAAAATCAAAGTCAAATTCTTGTTCAGGTTTGATAATTTGTAAGCCTAATTCCCATTCAGGATAGTCGCCTTTATCAATTGATTCATATAAATCTTTACGATGGAAATCAATGTCTTTACCATGTAAGATTTGTGCTTCATCCCATACTAAGCTTTCTAAACCTTGTTTAGGTTTCCAGTGGAATTTAACAAAGTAAGATTGACCTTCTTTATTTACAAGTCTAAATGTGTGTACACCAAAACCTTCTTGTTGACGGAAGTTTTTAGGAATCCCTCTATCACTCATTGCCCAGAATACTGCGTGCATAGATTCAGGGTTTTGACCAATGAAATCCCAGAATGTATCGTGCGCTGAACCACCTTGTGGCATTTCATTATGTGGCTCTGGTTTTAATGCATGTACGAAGTCAGGGAATTTAATTGCATCTTGAATAAAGAATACAGGTGCGTTGTTACCTACTAAATCGAAGTTACCTTCATCAGTATAGAATTTAGTAGCAAAACCACGAATGTCACGTACTGTATCTGGAGATCCTTTAGAACCTTGTACAGTAGAGAAACGCACAAATACAGGTGTTGTTTTTTCAGGGTGTGTTAAGAAGTCAGCACTTGTATATTCACTTAAATCTTCATACACTTGGAATTCACCATGTGCACCGAATCCACGTGCGTGTACCACACGTTCAGGAATACGTTCATGGTCAAAGTGCATCATTTTTTCACGGAAGTGGAAGTCTTCTAGTAAAGTCGGACCTCTATCCCCTACTGTCAGTGAATTTTCATCTTCACTTACTTTCATACCACTATTTGTAGTCATTGCTGTACCATCATTATTTTTTCTTAGAGCATCTAATTGTTGTTGTTTTTTGTTTTCATTTGATTGATCCATACTTATCTCTCCTAGATATAGATTGGTATCGTAAATACATTGTTATGTATATTGTTTCCTTATTACGGAATATAGTTAGTTATTCCCATTTATAAAAGAATTAATCATTTTAAAGAAAAAATATATTTCCATAAATTTTTATTTAAAGAACTTTCTTTTATAATCATTTATGAAAATATATTTTTTGATATTTTATATTAAACTTTAATTATTGATAATCTACTACCTTATCAACTGGCATTCTATATGATGTATGCGGTTCTTTTTCTTTCTTACCAATCGCAACGATTAACACTGGAACGTAACGATCTAAATTATATCCGAATGCTTTGCCAATTTTGTCATGCTCAAAACCACCAATAGGGTTCGTATCATATCCATATTGTTTTGCAACTAACATTAGTTGCATTGCAGCTAAACTGCTATCTATTTTTACGATATCACTCATGACCTCACGTGAACTATTTTTGTAAGTATCCATTACAAAAGGTAACATTTGATCTTTTACTTCTTGAGGCATATGTCCTTCCTCAACCGCTTTGTTATAGATAAATTCGCCTTCCTCATAACATTGTAAATCACCGAAAATAACAATCATCGCTGAAGATGTATCATTTTGTGACGTATTAAAACGAATTAATGGACGTAATTTTGCTTTCGCTTCATCACTTTCTACAACAACAAAACGCCACGGCTGCATATTCACTGATGAAGGTGCTTTTGTTGCCTTTCTAATGATTTCATTCATTTCTTCATGTGGAATTTTATAATTTGGATCAAATCCTTTCACAGATTTTCTACTTTCCAATATTTCGTTAAAATCGTTCATTCATTTCCCTACTTTCATATTTTAATTACGTAACCTAGATTATTAAATACATTGAAAATAAATAGAAGTAATTTGCTTATAGATTTAAAAAAACACTCAATTTAATACATTATTAATTATAGTTAATAATGTATTAACATTTATCTATTAGACTATTATTTGATTAACATTAACTAAATAGGGTATCCTTAACCTTAACAAATAAATAATTTGAAATTTAGAAAAATTATTTATGTTATAACAAAGGGTATTGGATTCAGTCATAAAGTTTCAGTCATAAGGTTACTCATGAAAGGGAAGAAAATTATGGCAGAAGATAAACTGCAAAGAGAGTTGAGTAATAGACATATTCAACTTATCGCTATTGGTGGCGCAATTGGTACAGGACTGTTCCTTGGATCAGGTGAATCTGTACATTTAGCCGGACCGTCTATTTTATTGACTTATGTTATTGTCGGTTTTGTATTATTTATGTTTATGAGAGCAATGGGTGAAATATTGTTATCAAACTTAGGATTTAAATCATTTGGCGATATCGCCCATCATTATATTGGACCAATTGCTGGATTTATGGTCGGATGGACGTATTGGTTAACTTGGATTATCTCAGGTATGGCTGAGGTAACTGCAGTAGCGAAATATGTAGGGTATTGGTATCCTACAGTACCAAACTGGCTAACAGCTGCATTTACTATCTTAGTATTAGTCGCTTTGAACTTATTCAGTGCAAAGCTATTTGGAGAGTTAGAATTCTGGCTGTCAATTATTAAAGTGATAACAATTGTAGCCTTAATCATTGTTGGTATTGTGATGATTGTGCTTGGAATGAAAACATCATATGGACAAGCAAGCGTAACGAACCTTTGGTCTAGAGGTGGATTTTTCCCGAATGGTATTCAAGGTTTCTTGATGGCATTCCAAATGGCTATCTTTTCATTTATTGGTATTGAGTTAATCGGAATTACAGCTGGGGAAACTAAGAACCCACACAAAACGATTCCTCAAGCAATTAACAATGTACCTGCGCGTATTTTAATTTTCTATATTGGCTCATTAGCAGTGATTATGTCTGTCGTACCTTGGGATAAATTAAACCCTGCAGACAGTCCTTACGTAAAATTATTCGGACTGATTGGTATTCCATTTGCTGCCGGTATTATTAACTTTGTCGTTTTAACAGCAGCTGCTTCATCATGTAATAGTGGTATTTTCGCAAATAGTCGTACAATGTACGGTTTAGCAGGTCGTAAACAAGGCCCACCATTCTTGCATAAAACAAATAAACATGGTGTACCTCACTATGCTATTTTAGTCACATGCGGCTTATTAAGTATTTCAGTTATTTTAAATGCAATATTTAAAGATGCAACAAAAGTGTTCGTTCAAATTACGATATTTTCAACAGTATTGAATATTTTAATTTGGACACTTATCATGATTGCCTATCTAAATTATGTCAAACGCAATCCAGAATTACACAAAGATAGTAAATTCAAAATGCCCGGTGGAAAATATATGGCATTTGCGATTCTAGCTTTCTTCGCCTTTATCTTTATTATCTTACTCATTAATAGCTCAACAAGAATTGGTGTATTATTTATACCAGTATGGGGAATTATTCTTTGGATTATGTATCAAAAGTATAAAAAAGAATCTGATAAAGCAAAAGTTAAAATGGAATAATATGAAGAACATTTTAGACTTCCCCCTAATGGAGGAAGTCTTTTTTTATGATATCTATTGAATAAAAGGAAGTTTAATTATACTTTCTCTGTATTTATATTTAAATGGTCTTTTAACATATGACTTTCATATTCTTTTCTAAACACGCCACGCGCTTGAAGAACTGGAATGACTAAATCAATAAATTTTTCAAATGCGTTTGGATATGTTGGTGACATTAACATAAAACCATCGCACGCTTCTTTTTCAAACCATTCAATCATTTCATCCGCTACTTGTTCCGGTGTTCCCACTATCGTTTTATGTCCTACCCAAGTACCAAATCGATCTAATAGATCGCGTAAGGTAAGTTGCTCGGTCATAATAGCACGCTGTACGGCTTCATACACAGATTTTACAACTTTTTTCTCTAATGCATCATAAGGTGGTAATGATGGTACGACTTCATCTAGTGTCCATTCACTTATATCTAGACCAATGGCTTTAGATAATTGTTTCTTGCGTTTTTCAAGTGGGATCATATCATCTAATTGTTGTTTAAGTTTATAAGCGTCCTTCTCATTCTCATCAACATAAACGGTGAGACCTGGTAATACAAGAGGTGGTTGACGATTTTCTTCCATGGCACGTTGATGAATGTCTTGTCTGAACTGTTGGCCATCTTGTAAATTCCATGCAATTGAAAAAATAGCATCCACGTGTCGTACTGCTAAATCACGACCTGGAATAGAAGTTCCTGCTTGAAATAAACGTGGTCGACCATATTTTGGTGTTGGAATGTTAATAGCTCCGGCAACTTGAAAATACTTTCCTTGATAATGAAGTGGATGAATATACTGATGATTTAAACCTATTCCTGAGTTTTTGTGATTAACGATAGCCTCTGCAGTAAATGATCCCCATAATTTTTTCATTACATTAATAAATTCATCTGCTCGTTCATAACGTTTTTCAAGATGTGGTAAAGCTTTCATCGAGTAGTTTTGTGCTTCTAAATCAAATTGAGATGTTACAATATTTGCCCCAATACGCCCATGAGACATTTGATGTAAACTTGAAAGCATACGTGCTGCAAGATAAGGTTCATAAAAAGAAGAAGAAATGGTACCTATCAAACCAATTGAATGTGTTTCACGTGAAATGGCAGCAAGCGCCGTTAGTGGTTCAAAATAATAAGAAATATGTCCCGTTTCTTCTCCAGAAATATATTGACCATCACCTAAGAAGAATGCATCCAGTTTACCTTTTTCGGCTAATTTCGCTAACTTAATTTGAAAATCAATATCTCCAACTTCTTCAACATATGAATGTGGTAGTCTCCAAGAGGCAGGATGTAGACCTGTACTATAAGCTAAAACAGATAAATGCATGTGTTTCATTGTCATTAACCCCTTTGTTATAAGTCAAAATTGTCATTTTAATTTGCATATATCGTATATGAATTGTTGAAATTTTACAATATCTACTAACTATTTTATATCTTAAAATAATTATATACAATATCATCTAGTTGTTTAGCAATATGAATAAAATCTTGATTTAAATCCACTGTTTTGACACTAATCGTATTGCCACTCATCTGAAACGTATTATCAGGTACAAGTTGTTCATCCGTTTTCGCATACAGTAACATCCCCGCAACATTTATCTGTTTCGATTTTAAGTGAAATGCTTCATTTTTTACATACGCAAATATTTGATATAAATTTCCAGAATGAATCGTTCTTGTATCAAAATACTGTTGTAACGTTGACGTATAATACTTTGTATCAATAATTAAACATTGTTTGCCATAAGTGAGCATGACATCACTTCTCATTGTCGGTAACATGTGACGATAATCATCATCAATGGCCCATGGAATATAAGACGCGGTGACTTTTAACTGTGGAAATTCCTTTTTATAATAAGCCCTAACAAACCGTTCATATAAACGCGCCATCTGTTGTTCATCTTCGAACATCATCGTTTCTCTTGAACCGCTTCTTTCTGACTGAATTCGTCCTTGCGTAACAAGGTAACAAATAGCCATTAACATACGATATGTTTCGTGATGACGATCAAATCGTAACTGCCAATCAATATGTCGATAATCTAATATATCTACTTGTTCAAAATATATCAGCAGTCGTTTTAACGCTTTTTTACGTGTGCGCGAAATATCTAATTTTAGAACATTAAGCATTGTTGTTTTTAGAATTTGATTCATATACGTATTAATTGAAAATTCATCATACGTGCAATTTAACTGTTTATGCATCATTGTTCCTTGTTGTATGGATGCTGTGACATTAATCTTTCCTCGTATCACATTAAGCGAGTCATTGTGTTCTAAATAGTCATGTTGAAGACCATATTTTAATTGACTCGATACGCCTTTAATCAGGAGCGCACTATATAAATCTGCCACATTATTAAATGATTCTGTTGCTATATGTTGATAGCCTTTCTTATTCAAAACTGTAAACGCGTAAGACAACATATAATAAATATTATGAATGTTAATCATTGAATCGCTTCCCTTAAACGTACCTTCCAACTATCCACTTTTGAAGGGTCGTCAAACCAATATTCTTTTAATAATGGTATCATTTCGAATTCAATAATATTTGATAATTCAGACTCTGTGACATCAACCATATTACTGAAATAACTATGGCCAATAACGAACCCCTCACCTAACATATCATCATCTCGAATGTCGACATTCAGTGCTTGAATTGTATCAATTAATGCATCAAATTGTGGATTTTTTAAATTTTCTTGATAATGTTTAAATTGTATGGTTTCAAAGGCAGGCTTCATATCAAAAAATGCAAATCGACGTCGTAGTGCATAATCAAGCATAGCTAAGCTTCGATCTGCTGTATTCATCATACCAATAATATAAACATTATCTGGAACACAGAATTTCTCATCTGCATAGAGTAATTCTATTTCCATTCCCCTCTTATCATTTTCAATTAACATAAACAACTCACCAAATATCTTACTTAAATTGCCACGATTAATTTCATCGATAATAAAGAAATGGTCTTTCTCATTATCTTCTTCTGCTTGCTTACAAAAATTGTAAAACGCACCGGTACGCAATTCAAAGCCAGTTTCAGTAGGACGATAACCCATCACAAAATCTTCATATGAATAGCTTTGATGGAATTGTACAAGTTTCACACGTTCTTTATCTTTAACACCTATCATTGAATAAGCCAATCGTTTCGCTGCATACGTTTTACCTACGCCTGGTGGCCCTTGTAAGATGACATTCTTTTTTCTTCTAATTAATTGCACAAGCGTGTCATAGTCTTCTTCATTCATAAATACGTCGTCTAAGAATTGTTCTGCTGTATAAATGGGATAAGTCGTTTGTGTAGCAACCACTCCATCAGAATGTTCAACTGAAAATAACTCATTAAATTTCCGAATCGTTTCACTATATGGCGTGATTTTAGTGAGCGTCTTATTTAATGTTTTTATTGGAATCTTCCAGTTTCCTTTCTCCTTCCAAACAAGCTGAATGATATTTTTATCATTTTTATATTGATGATTGGATGAAACAACGCCCCATCCTACAATATCAGTCTGTCCTTTTTTCACATAAACAATATCCCCACGTTTCATTTCTTTACTAAATTCCCATATGGCATTAACCGTATGAATATAATGATGCTGATTATGGTTCAATTGTTGTAATTTTTGATTAATCTCTTCTTTAGATGCATATTTCGAGAAATCTTCTAACTCGTTATATCCAATAGACATTTCTCCATTCTCAATAAAAGAAGCAAAATCAACATCTTGTGGTTTTGGAGAATAAATCCAATAATTCACGACTTCTAAATCCTTATCTGCATCGATATCTTTTACTTTTGAGTTTTGCTTGACTTCTTTTGATTTGCGCCATGCTTCATAACTTAAATCAATAAAATCATTCAAATAGTTATCCTCTTTTAAAAATAATTTTAATTTTTCAATAATCATTAAATACGTGGTCGCAGTTAATGATTGTTTTAAGTTAACCTCAAAATTGATATACTTTGTACTGATTTCGCTTTCTTCAAAAATATACCAAATCGCTCGAGAATCTAAATTGGCAAATGTGTCAGAATCAATCCAAAATAATCCACTGGTTAACTTACCCATACCGATTCCAGGCTGAGCCATCACTTGATTAAATTTTCTCTTAAAGTTATTTTCATTATCTTCACTTTTATCTGCTGAATACAATAAAGCAATTTCAAACAACGACCATAAATTTTCAATATCTTGTGCTTCACGATCATTCTTAAAATTATAAAATGTAGCACGTAAATTCATCACTGTCGGAATACCATCAAAATTTTGTGGTATATCTGCTTTCACATCAAATAGTTTGGCCATTTCTTCTATAATTTTAATTCTATTTTTTTTAGTCATAGAACTCTTATTAAATAATCCAAACACAGTAAATGGATCCATATCTATCATTTCATTATTAATTTCTAATTTAGGCATATTGATTTGAGTGTTAATATAAAGTTCTTGTATTTTCTCAATCAATTGATCACGACAATTTTGATATTCTAACAATTTATTAGCTAAGGCTTTATAAAAGATTGCCCATGTTTTATCTATCTTATAGTCCATCTTTATTTCTCCTCAAAATCATTATTATCTTCATTTTAATACATTTTATAAATATATTTATACCTTTAAAAAATATAAAAAATAAGCTATAAGATCGTATGATTTCAACTTCTTATAACTTATAGTAAATGGCTTAATTATGCTTGAACTTCGTGTTTGTTACCACGAACTTTGTAGACAATAAGTCCGATAATAAATCCAATTAATGCTGGGACAATCCATCCCATACCGATATCAAAGAATGGTAAATAATTCTCAGCAAAACCGATTAATGATTGCGCGAAGTTTGTTTTCACAAAAGGTTCTGGACTCGCTTTAATACCATCAAAAAATGCAGCAATCACTGTAAATAATGTAGTAAAGCGATACACAATTGACGAATTATTAAATAAATGACTTACTAAGGTTAGTAAAATCAGTGTAATGGCTAATGGATAAATAAACATTAATACGGGTAATGAGTACATAATAATTTTTGTTAATCCGACATTCGCAAATATAAACGCCAATACACTAACCATAGTGGCTAATACAATGTAGTTCGTTTTAGGAAATAGTTCTGTAAATGTTTCTGAAAAAGCTGTAATTAAACCAATTGCCGTTTTTAAACACGCCACAATAATAATAAGTGATAAAACAATAATTCCGAAATCACCTAAATAATGTTGGGCAATTTGTGCAAGGGCAATGCCTCCATTTTCACTTACTTTAAATTCTCCAAGACTCATTGTTCCCATTACTGCAAGAAGTGTATAGATGACACCCATGCCAATAATGCTAATGGCCCCCGATTTCACTGTTTCTTTAGCAATATCATTAGGATTTGTAATACCTAATTTTTTAATAGTCGTTACAATAATGATTCCAAATGCTAGTGATGCCAGTGCATCCAATGTATTATACCCATCGATAAACCCTTTTAATAATACACTCTTATTGTAATCAGAACTTATTGGTGCATGACTTATACTGCCCATTGGGTGAATCAATGCAAGTACGACCACGATACCTAATAAAATCAAAAAGACTGGATTTAAGAACTTGCCAATATAGTCTAAGATTTTAGAGGGTTTACGTGCAAAAAACCAAGCTACGATAAAGAACAACATACTAAAGACAGGTAAAATCCATTTTCCACTGCTTGGAGAAACAAATGGTGAAAAAGCAATTTCATATGATGTTGTTGCAAGTCTTGGTAAAGCAAAGAAGGGTCCAATAACAAGATAAAGACCAATCGTAAATATGTATGCATAAATTTTACTTACGCGTGAAGAAATTGCAAATACACCATTCGTCTTAGAAATACCAATCGCAATAATTCCTAAAAATGGTAAACCGATTGCTGTAATTAAAAATCCTAAATTCGCAAGTAATACATTCGCGCCTGCCATTTGCCCTAGATGAAGTGGGAAAATTAAATTTCCTGCTCCAAAGAACAAACCAAAAAGCATCGACCCAATAAAGAGATTCTCTTTAAATGTAAGTTTCTGTTTCATTGTCTTTCCTCGTTTCCCTCTTAAAGTCATAATAGATATTATACATTTTTTTAAAATCAATTTCTTTAGAATTTTTAAAAAAGTTAGATAATAATACATAAAAAAACTTCTCTTCGCATGATTACATTCATTTTTTATGCAAAAAGAAGTTTTAAATGTAACGTTATACTCATCGATATTTATCCTTAGTTATCATTTTTAGTTATACAGACTTAGCTAATATATGTATCTGCATGTTCAAGGCGATATGTTTCACCTTTTGCTTTAGCTTCTTCATAAGCTTCATATGTTGTATGTTTAACATCTTCAACTTTGTAATTTACCGTTTTCGCAAATTTCCTTACATCTTCTTCGTTTTTGGCCAATACAAATACCGTTAAAATATTGTCATCTACAATGTCTTTATGGTGTTGGTAACGCAGTCTATAAATATTCATGACGCTGTCTCCTTACAATCTATTAGTGATAAACCCTTACTTCATAAAAATAATAAATAATGCCCTACATATTATTTAAATTTAATATACCACTTTTTTTTGAAAAAGGAAGCCTATAAAAAAGAAGTAAGATAGAATTGACTTGATCTTCATATCTTACTTCTTTACTTTAATATACTTTAATTTTAAGATTCATTTTTTAAAGCTTTTTCAATAGCTTTAATATTTTTCTTCATAAATGATTGATACGTATTACTGTCATTGTCTTGTTGTTTAGTATGAGAACCCATATTATAAAATGAAATTGTTTTTGCATGTGTTTCTTTTCTAACCGTGTCTGCAACTTTATTCGACACATTTTCTTCAGCTAGGATATAGTTTACCTTATCCTCTTTAATTTGTTTTACAATATTTGTAAGATCTTTTTGACTTGGTTCTTCAGCATTCATATTTTCGATGCCTTCTTGCTTAAAGCCATAGCGATCAGCTAAATAACCAATAGAATCATGTGAAATATATACTGTTTTACCTTCTTGACCTTTAACAGCACGTTTCATATCTTTATCTAAATCCTTCAAATCACTAACTAATTTTTTATAATTCTTTTCATAGTCATCTTTATGTTTAGCATCTTTTTTAACTAATTCATCCTTTATATCTTTCGCAAATTGTTGACTTAATACAGGATCTAACCAAACATGAGGATCATATTTACCATGATGATGCTCATGTTCTTCGTGCTCGCCATGTTCTTCATGTTCACCATGTTCATGTTCATCCTCTTCGCCTTTTAACAAATCGGCTTTATTTAAAGATGATTCTAATGATAATGTTTTATTTTTATCATTCATTGCATTTGCAATTTTTTTAGCGACTGGGTCTAGATTATCCCCTGTATATACAAATAAATCTGATTTACCAATATCGACCATTTGTTTTTGACTCGGCTCATATGTATGTGGATCCATTCCATTCGGATAGACTGATTCAACATGAACGTATTTACCACCAATTTGTTGAGCAAAAGATTTCAGTGGATATACTGTCGTTTTTACCTCAAGCTTTTCATTGTTCTCTGATTTTTTATCTTTATCACTACCACTATTGGATGTTCCACAAGCTACAAGTGACAACGTTAAAATACTGATGAAGACTAACATTAAACTTTTCTTAATCATTTTCTTCTCTCCTAAATCGTAATTATTACGTTTTAATAATCGCATTTCATATCGAAATTGTCAATGGACGATTTAAAAAAATGAAAATTATTATATATAATTGTTGTTTTACTACAGTTAGAAAAAGGACTGAAAGTTATAAAAGGATTTTTATTATGGAGAAATTTCTTCTAGATAAATAAGTCATTATTGAAATATTTAATAGCAAAAGTAAAGTAATGCCTGAAACAATGAGTGGAGAATGTATTGCTATAGATAAAATTAAAAATGATTTCGGACAACTTTAATATATAAGTAATAGAGTGAAACAGAATTCCCATTAAATTCATTGTTTCGCTCCTTTTCATCTCAATATTTCTATGTTTATTAGCTTTAATTAATAGTTTTTTGAAAATTTTGTGTATTTTAAAATATAACTCCTAAAATAAAGCGCTTTCTTGTTAAAATAATAGTGTAACTATTTTAAGGGGGACGATGATAATGACAAAGGGGAATCAAATCACTAATCAATCTAAAAAAGAGACATCTAATAAAGGATATAAACCATTATGGATTGTGATTAGTTTTATCGTATTAGTAATGATTTTATTATTACCTACTTCAAGTAGCTTACCGGTCATGGCTAAAGCAGCGCTTGCCATTCTTGCTTTTGCTGTAATCATGTGGGTTACTGAAGCAGTATCTTATCCAGTTTCAGCTACTTTAATTTTAGGACTTATTATATTATTACTTGGCTTTAGTCCTGTTCAACATCTCTCAGAACAACTTGGTCATCCTAAAAGTGGAAACGCCATTCTGAAGGGAAGCGAATTATTAGGCACAAACAATGCTCTGAGTCTCGCATTTAGTGGTTTTTCTACTTCTGCAGTAGCACTTGTGACCGCCGCTTTATTCTTAGCAGCTGCCATGCAAGAAACCAATCTTCATAAACGGCTAGCACTTTATGTCCTTTCTATTGTAGGAAATAAAACAAAACATATTGTTATCGGTGCAATTTTAGTATCAATTGTATTAGCCTTTTTTGTACCTTCTGCTACGGCTCGTGCTGGTGCTGTTGTACCCATTTTACTCGGGATGATTGCAGCCTTTAAAGTGAGTAAAGATAGTAAACTAGCATCACTCTTAATTATTACATCCGTACAAGCTGTATCGATTTGGAATATCGGTATTAAAACTGCCGCTGCGCAAAATATCGTCGCTATCAATTTCATTAATCAAAACTTAGGCTATAACGTGTCTTGGGGTGAATGGTTTTTATACGCTGCACCGTGGTCTATACTGATGTCTATTGCCTTATATTTCATTATGATGAAAGTGATGCCACCTGAACGAGAGGCCATTGAAGGTGGTAAAGAATTGATTAAACATGATTTAAACGAACTAGGTCCAATGAGTGCTAGAGAATGGCGCCTCATTGTCATTTCTATCTTATTACTGATCTTTTGGTCTACCGAAAAAGTACTTCATCCTATCGATTCAGCAAGTGTTACTTTAATTGCATTAGGTATGATGCTCATGCCTAAAATCGGTGTGATTACTTGGAAAGGCGTTGAAAAGAAAATTCCATGGGGGACAATTATCGTCTTTGGTGTAGGCATCTCACTTGGTAACGTCTTACTTAAAACAGGCGCTGCTCAATGGCTCAGTGATAAAACATTTGGGTTAATGGGACTAAAAGAGTTACCAATTATCGCAACGATTGCACTCATTACATTATTCAATATTTTAATTCATTTAGGTTTTGCGAGTGCAACAAGCTTATCCTCTGCACTGATACCCGTATTTATTTCATTAACATCAACATTAGGGCTAGGCGATCATTCTATCGGCTTTGTTTTAATACAACAATTTGTGATTAGCTTTGGATTCTTATTACCAGTGAGTGCACCACAAAATATGTTAGCCTACGGTACGGATACATTTACAGTTAAAGATTTCTTAAAATCAGGTATTCCTCTCACTATTATAGGTTATATTCTTGTGATTTTATTTAGCTTAACGTATTGGAAATGGTTAGGTTTAGTGTAAAATGAAGTCAGATTCATTTTATAGATAGAGAGATTTATCATGATCAAAAAAACCATTTATTTGTACAGGGAATTCTTGTCTTAGCCAAATGGCTGAGGGTTTTGGAAAAGCAATTTTAGGTGATGAATGGAATGTATATTTCGGAGGCCTTGAAACACATGGTGTTAATCCTAAAGCCATTAAAGCAATGAAAGAAGTGGTATCGACATTTCAAATCATACCTCGGATTTAATTAATGATACTATTTTAAAACAATCAGACTTAGTAGTAACATTATGCAGTCATGCTGATGCGCATTGTCCTACTATGCCATCAGGTGTTTAAAAAGAACATTGGAGCTTCGATGACCCAGCCGGAAAAGATGGGTCAGAATTCCAACGTGTTCGAGATGACATTAAAAATGCGATTGAACAATTTAAGTATAGAACATAATAAAACAGCAGTTACTACGTATTTGACGTAGTAACTGCTGTTTATTGATATAGCCATGCTTACCAAAAGTCACTTGTTACAATATTTTTTCTCTCAATGTCTAAATTTGGAATGTCCCTCTCATTCGCAACCGCATCTTTATAATTTAAATTAAGTGCCTCAATGGCTTTATCAAACGTCACATTATCTTTACACATGTACTCCCATACATTTTTATTGATGTACGCATTACCATCATAATAAAAGTCTTTCACCCACATTACTTATCATCCCTTTCTATTTATTACAGTTTGATATTACACCTAAAGTGTAATGTAGGCAAATCTTAAATAATTAGAAATCATTAATTATTTATCAGTTTATATGATGATAATTAAATAACTTTTTGGTCATCAAAAGTTATTATAAAAAACTTATGAAAAAATTTTAAAAAACTATTATTATAAACATTTGTTTATTTTTCTTCATCTTCTAATTTCACAAGTGTTGGTTTAGGCGTATGAATGCCTACATCGTTAAAGTAACTTATAATTTCTTTTCTTAATAAACGTTGGCCTGGAAAATGCATGCCTGGTTTAACATGAGCTAATAATTTAATTACCATTTCATTACCATCAATACTATCTAAACCAAGTAAATCAGGTGCAGCAACGAACATATCATATTTATCTTTTAATGTTGGTAAGAAAGCTTTTAATTCTTTTTCAATAACTTCATAATCTTCATTTGGAGAAATCGGAATTGCAATAAGGGGCGATACATCTGTCTTAGAATAGTTTACAATTTCACTAATTGTCCCATTAGGTAAGGTATACACTTCTCCAGTATCAGATTGAATACGTGTAGATCGTAAACCTATTGTTTGTACTGTCCCTTCTGCAATCGTTACACCTGACGAATTAATTTGAACATAATCGCTAACGTCGAATTGTCCTTCAAAAATAACGAAAAAGCCGGTAATGATATCTTTTACAACAGTCTGGGCACCAAAACCAACTGCTAAACCAACAACACCAGCCCCAGCTAAAATAGCTGAGACGCTAATTCCAAAACGAGAGAGAACTGATGTAAGAACAATAAACCAAACAACATAACTAATTAAGTTTTGAACAAGTGTTGAAAGTGTCTCACTTCTTTTAATTTTATAGCGTGTCTTCTTCTTCTCATTGACTTTAAAAAATTTCGTTACTACTTTTCTAGAAATTGCAATAACAATCATACCTAATAAGATATAAGCAACAATAATTAAAATATTGGCTAGTAAATTTTGATAAAATTCTATCTTCGTCAATGGTTCAATAAATTTAATAAACAGTTGTTTCATTTGACTCATGTTGATATAATACTCCTTTTATACTTAGATTTTTAAATGATTGCGTGCTATTATTTAGAACACGACACTTAAATAAAAATGATACCATATTTTATATATTATCTGAAATAATCATTTGCTTTATTCCAGAATAAAAAACTTCATTCTCACTGCTTCGTGAGAATGAAGTCATATATTAAGTCGTCATTACTTATGCTCTGAACTTTCAAAATATCGTCTTCTAAATGCTGGGGTTGCAACTTTTGATTCAAAGTCTTCTGGAATTTCTTCAGTACGTACAACTAATACATCACATGAGGCATGACGTACAATCGCTTCTGATACCGAACCAATCATAAAACGTTCGACTGCATTTAAACCTGAAGCGCCACACATAATTAAATCAACATCTAATTCATTTGCTAAATTTTTAGGAATGAGTAATTTCGGTGGGCCAAATTCAAGTCGTGTTTCTACATTTGTCACCCCTTCTTTAACGGCAAGTTCTTTATAGCCTTCAAGTAACTTCTCAGAATACTCTTTAGACGGGTCAAATTGAGATGCGTACACTTCATACGCGGTATACGTTCTCGTATCAATCACATGCACAATTGTGAGCTTTGCATCATTACGTTTTGCTACATCAACGGCTTTATTAAAAGCCCATTCTGCTTCGTTTGATCCATCAACTGCAATTAAAATGTTTTTGTATGCTAACATTTTAATCTCCCCCTTATCTGTTCTCACCTTTATTTTAGCACTGTTTCAAAAAAATGGGTATTAATATGTAAAACGCTTTCAAGAACTATATAATATGTTCTTCTCTATCAATTTGATGCTGTAAGTAAGATAAAATCGCACTATAACACCCTAATGATATCGTTAAAATAAATGGTAATAGCTTGATTGATACTTCTCGAGTATATTTAGAACTCGTTAATGTTAAATGCTCGGTTAAAGCTTGCACATCTATATGACTAAAGCAGGCATAAGTAATAATGACAAAAAAGCTTAACATTGCCACTAATTTCATTTTATTCACAAAATCACTACTAAATTGAATTATTGAAAATGCCAAAATAAAAATAATAATATTGAAAATAACACTAAAAATAATCCACAACATGATAAATGTCGGCTGATTTAATTTTCCCATGTTTAAAATATTTCCTTCTACCATTAAAGGTATTAAGAAACTAAATAAAATTGAAGTGCCAAATGTAATGATCACTGTTAGTAGTGCCCCCAACAATCTTAAAAATTCCCGCATAATATCCACCTTTAAAAAATTAATATATTAATATTGTACAATTTAATACATTTATATGCTATATGCATAAAAATATTCAATTAGCTATTTCAACATCAATCTTACACTAACTTACAGTGTTGTAATTTTAGAATATCTTACTTACTATTTATTTTATTATATGTTTTTATAGAATTGAGGTGATCATGATATGCAAAATGAAAATGATAGAGAAAGTGATATTTTAGGAGGCATTAGTTATTTAAGTGTTTTCTTTGCGCCAGTATTATTTCCGATTATCGTATGGATCGTCGCACAACCACCAGCTTCAATCCATGCTAGAAATGCATTATTCAATCACATCATGAGTTGGGTTATGGTGGTATTAGGATTAGTAACCCTATCTATTTCCCCATCTTTTGTAAATAGTGAACACGGTATTGGCTGGATTATTGCAGTCCTCATCGCAGTTATTTTCTTTATATGGGCACTTGTGCTGTTTTTAAAAAATATCATTAGAGGTATTCAACTAATGATGCCGTAAAAAATAAGAGGGAATGACGATAATCCCGTCATTTCCTCTTTAATTCTATTAATCATTTGTGGTATTAAACTATAAATGACCCATCATAATAATTTGAACTTTACCGTTTTCAGTATAAAAGACAATACTATAATACTGATGATGACGTTTATATGAAAATTGTAATCAATATTTTTATCATCATCACTTGTTTAATATCCATTATTTCTTAAGGTTTTCTTATTTTCCAACGATAAGGATCTTCAAGTTGATGCCAATCAGAATTCATTTCGCTACTATTCACCAGGCATGCATCAAGTTCTTTTTCTATTTTTTCTTGATCTAAGTCGGTACCAATAATGACAAACTGTGTATTTCTATCCCCATACTCAATATCCCAACTTTCTGCTACGTCACGACGTTGAGCAAGTATCTCTTCCCGTTTTTCTTTAGACATCGATGCAACCCAGTATGTAACTGGACTGATATTACATGATGATCCTGCTTGTGACAGTAAACACGCAACTTCATTATATTGCGCAAGCCATACAATACCTTTTGAACGAACAATGTTTTGAGGCATTTGTTCTAACCAGTCATTGAAACGTTTCGCGTGAAACGGCAATCGTCTTGAATAGACAAACGAACTAATACCATATTCTTCAGTTTCTGGTGTATGCGTCTCATGGCCGCCTTCTGTTAGTTCCTTAATCCATCCAGCAGAATTGCTAGCTTTTTCAAAATCAAATCGTCCTGTATCTAAGACATCATTAATATCTACTTGAGACTGCGTTGTTTTAATTATTTTGCATCTGGTTGTAATGTTCTAAGTATATGTTCTAACTTATCTAGCGCTTCATTTGTAACTAAATCTGTTTTATTCAATACAAGTACATCACAGAATTCAACTTGGTCTATTAATAAATCCGCAATCGAACGTTCATCTGTCACATCCGCACCTTGATTACGATCCACAAGTAAATCTTCTGAATTAATATCATTAACAAATCGATTCGCATCAACGACCGTAACCATCGTATCTAAACGACAAATCGAAGTGAGATCTATTCCCATTGCTTCATCGATATACGAGAATGTTTGCGCTACAGGTACTGGTTCAGAAATTCCGGTAGATTCAATAACGATATAATCAATATTGCCTTTATGTGCGAGTCGTTCAACTTCTTTTAATAAATCATCACGTAACGTGCAACAAATACATCCATTAGATAGTTCAACTAATTTTTCATCTGTTCTAGATAGTCCACCGCCATCAGCAACTAAATCTTTATCAATATTGACCTCACTCATATCGTTTACAATGACTGCAATACGACGACCTTCTCGATGATTTAAAATATAATTTAGTAACGTTGTCTTCCCTGAGCCTAAATAACCACTTAGTACAGTTACAGGTATCTTACTCATTTATATTCTCTCCCTTTTAAATCGTAATTATTACGATTTAAATTGTACAGAGATTTTTAATAATGTCAATATTAATGAAATTAATGATGTGTTCCATGACTTTTCTATGGTCATCATTAGTATGTCTTCACTTATACTTCAAGGTTTGATATTCCTTAAGTATATTAAACTTTTAATGACATCATGATATTGTTTATGAAACACGCTGATAGTTTTTATAAAAAAAAGAGCGAAACATTATTTTTCGCTCTTATAAATTATAAATAAATTACTTTTATTTTTTAGTACTTCATTCAAATTTTGCGTTAATAAATTTAACTGAGATTGCACCCAGAAGCATCATGATTCCTGCAAATAATAACATGGCAGGCATTGAACTTCCTAATAATGGGAAAAGTGCAAAACTTACTACAGAAGCGACAATTTGTGGTAGACAAATACTTGTATTAAATAAGCCTAGATAAGCACCTGAATTTTCTCCATCAATGGCTTCGGTTAATAGTGTAAAGGGTTGGGTATTCATCGTTAAGTTATTAATACCAATGAATATAAATGAAATAATGAGTAACCATTGGTTATGAATAAAGAACATTGAAATAAGACCTAATCCACCAAAAATCAAACCAAAACTATACCAGAATTTTCTTTGAGAGGGCTTAGATTTTGCAATGACAAAACCAAAAATAACTGAACTTAAAAATTGTATACAGTATAAAACACCATACCAGTTCCCTGCTGCTTGATATCCTGCTGAAGAAGGGTCTGTCGCATTCCATACATTTTTTGCTATTGCACCTGTTGAATAGGTCCAGAGATACATTAATGCAAACCAGTTAAAAAATTGAACTACACTAATTTGCCAAAATTGTTTAGGCGCCGTTTTTAACAGTTGCCATAAATTTAATTTCTCATTTCTATTATCATCTGAAATCCCGTGATAATAGTTATACGTTTTAGGTTCATATTCTTTAACGGAAAGAACAGTCCAAATAGAAGCAATAAGTAATACCGCTGCTGCAATATAATAAGCTATTTTTACTGTCATCGGTACTTCCCCTTTAGGTGCTACATTACTCATTCCCATTATTGTTAATAAAAACGGTAATAATGTAGCAATAATACCACCTAAATTTGAGAAGATTTGTTGCCATGACCAGGCCATATCTCTTTGTTTTTCGTTTACCATATCTCCAATAATCATTTTATAAGGCTGCATACACGCATTTGAAGTTAAATCCATAAGTAACGTCATAATTGCACCAAATGACAAAGCCATAAGTGATGCATATCCAAATCCAAACGAACCTGCATTAGGTAATAGGACTAATACAATCGCTCCGATTGGACCAGCAATTAAAAGATATGGCATCCGACGTCCAAATCTAGTCCAAGTTCTATCAGAATAGTATCCAATAAGTGGTTGTACAATCATTCCTGCTAATGGCGGCAAAATAAAAAACCAACCTAAATTATTAGGGTCGGCGCCTAGCGTTTGAAATATTCTTCCCATCATTGCTGATTGAAGTGCAAATGCCATGTTTACTCCGAAGAAACCAAATGTAATAGAAAAAATAACTGCTTTTTTTAAATAGGGTAGTGTGATACCTTGTTCTTCAGTATTTTTAGTATATATTTGATCTGTATCTTTCATTTCTATCTCTCCTATTTATTACTTGATATAGTCATTTAATTCAATAATTAAATAGCTATATCAAATAACAATTCATTGGAATCGTTTGCAACTGTAATTATAACATTTTTGAGTTTCTTTGGAAACGCTCGCATTTTATATACATAAATCAGAGTTCATTTTATTTTCCAATTTCATATATATCATAATTACCTAATTTAGGTGTTTTTATAGATAATTAAAGATTATTATGATGATAATAGATATATTAATACTCAAAAACAAAAAATATAACATAATCTATAATTAGATTGTTACAATAAATAGCGATAGAAAAAATTGATTATATTAAATATAATTAGATTATTATTTGTATTTTAACTACTTTTTAAAATACATTATATTATCAAAAAGATTACTAATTAAAGGAGTATAAAAATGAAGGTTATAAAGAATAAAGAAATCAACTATAGGCCTAAAGTAAGTGTATTAATTAGTACGTATAATAAAGAAAAGTTTATTAATAAAACATTAGATAGTATCTTAAAACAATCGATGGATGTGAAAGAATTTGAATTAATCGTGGTAGATGACTGTTCTACTGACCAAACCGTTGATATTGTTTCTAAAAAAATAGACAGTTTTTCTAATTACAAATTTATTCAATTAAATCAAAATTCGGGTACACCTGCGAAACCACGAAATTTATCTATTGATTTAAGTAAAGGAAAATACATCATGTTTATAGATGGCGATGATTGGTTACCTGAAGATGCCCTAGAAAAGTTATATACACTTTTAAAAACAAACAAGACAGACTATGCTACTGGCTTAACAAAATACGTGTATAGTGATCGCATAGCTAGAAGTGGCGTTGCTTTATCTAAAATTGCATATAATAAAGCAGATTTAAAAAACTTTAGAAAATCATTTTATCATTTAGCACCTGCTGGTCGTATGATTAAAGCTAGCGTCATTAAAAAGAATCATATTCAATTTCCAGAAATGATTTTTGGAGAAGATTTACAATTTTTTGCAGAAGTCTTTTTCAATACTAAACGTATTAGTACAACACAAGATGTGGTTTATTGTGCTAACCGTTACGATGATAATATTTCTTTAGTAAAATCTGAAAAATCAACACATATTAATCGCATGAAATGGCAAGGTGAAGCCTATCGTCACTTAATGAGTAAGTATAAAAATAATAAATTAATGCCTAATTTACTATATCGTATTATTAATAAAGATGTTTTAGAAGCTAAATTCTATAAAAAAGGCTTTATTAAAAACATAAATGAGTTACTTCCTATTTTTCAAAATATCATTCATATGGTAGATGAACATTTCGATGCTTTAGACTATGCAGATGATGATTTAAACCGACAAGCCATCAAACTAATACGTGAGAGGAATAAAGAAGACATTATCAGTTTTGTTAAATTCTATCTTAAAAAAGATGATAAGCCGCTTCATGAGAAAAACGATATATATTACTATTCGTTTAAAGGAACACATTACAAAAAAAGAATGCATCCTACATTACTAAACATCTCTCAAGAAAATGATAAGGTTTTCTTAAAAATACTTTCTAAAAACTCTGAGTTAAAGTATCTAGAAATAAAGCATCGAAAAGATCCAACTCAATTCATCGTATTAGATATTAAGAAACATCGTTTTAAATCTGGAGAATATACTGTTCAATTTACAACAAAGAATTTACCTGATGGAAAATTAGCCCTTACAGTTTTAGATAAAGATTTAAATGGCTCAGTTATCAAATCAGGCATGCGTTTTGATTTTTATGAAACTGTTGGTGGCAATTTAGGATATATTAAAAAGTAATTAAAAGCTTAGATGTTTTACCACCGCATCATTTATTGTATATTTATTCAATATATGTAAAATAACAATATTAATAAATTATAAATCTTAGTCTGATTATCTATGTATTTTTATAATTACAAAATAAATTATGCTAAATTTCAAAATAATACTGTACTTATTCATTCAAAACGTGTATAGTTGGTTTCACGTAATAAAAGCTCGTATTTTGGATTGTAGTATATTTTTATGGAATATTCTCTTTTAATTTATGAATTTGTTACAAATATGATGTGCAAAAGCACTTGGAGGTATTCTATATGAATAACGGTACAGTTAAATGGTTTAACGCAGAAAAAGGTTTTGGATTTATCGAAAGAGAAGACGGCGACGATGTATTTGTTCACTTTTCAGGTATCGCTACTGATGGATATAAAACTTTAGAAGAAGGTCAAAAAGTAGAGTTTGACATCACTGAAGGTCAACGTGGCGAACAAGCAACAAATGTTGTCCCTGTTTAAAAATAAATTTTTAGCACAAGCATGTATGTATACTTGCTTGTGCTTTTTATATATTTTTTTTATAAAAGAATAATACATAAGTTCATTTAATACTGTCACTTAATATATCCCTACTATAGAGTCTATTGTTGTGCATATCATTCATTTTTAATCTCTAGTATAACCTGGTTTATCTTTATTTAAGATTACATTACCTCCGTTTAAATAACTTGCGTAACTTAACCAAATGACATAAGGTAACATCAATAAACCAGCATACTTATTAGATGCATAAAAACGATGTGCAGTAATATTTCCAGCTGCAAGTAATACGTAACTTTCAATTAAAGAAGTCTTTCTCAGTTTTAAATTGAAATAAAGTATTGTCCACGCATAATTCAATCCTAATTGTGTATAATGAGCACGTGTTATGGACTGTTTCTGTCTTTTATGAGCTGCATGCGCATATGATAATTGATAAGCTACTCCCATTGATGTATAAAGTAATGACCATACAATTAGAAATACTTTAGCTGGAGGTGAAAAAGGTGGTTTTTCATATTGTTTATAATCATTTTGAGCTTTAGCCGTTAATCTCCCAATAATCATTCCACCTACTAAAGGTAATACAATTCTTGTGGCTTTTTTAATATGTTATCAGTCGATGACTGAGTTGAAAATACGCTTATGCTAAGCTTTTTTCAATAATACAGCTTCGATACTTGTCTAGTCTTAATTCTCTTTACCTCCATTCGTGCTGTACAGTAAATAAAACTAGCACTTCTAATCATAGTGTTTGTGAGTAATTTTTAACGGGTAAATTTTTAGTACTACACTTTTTAAATATAGGAGGAAACTTAAATGAATAATAAAACAGTTTACGATGTAATTGATATAGGTGTAAATCATTTACTATCTGTTTATGATAATTGGAACGTTGAACACGTATTAGATAAAGAAAATGATGTTTTTCCAAATACGTTACATTGGCAATTCGGACATGTTTTAACGATTTTCGATTCTGCTTTATCAATAGGTGGTCAAAATGCCGTAGACGTCGCTAAATATATTAAACTATTTGGTTACGGATCTAGCCCTGCTAACTGGGAAGGACAAGATGTTCCAGCAATCGAAACGATTAAAGAAAACTTAAAAACACTTCCTGAACGTGCGCGTAAACTAACGGATGAACAATTGTCACAAGAACTTAAACAACCTATTGCTGGTTGTCAAACACTCAATGAATTATTAGTACTAAATGCCTTCCATGTTCCATTACATGCCGGCAAGATTGAAGAAATGACTCGTGTGCTTAAACACGACGAATAATTTAAAATTCATTATTTATAGTTTATGAGAATATATTTGCGTATTATGATTGCGAATAGTATGTTGTGAAAAATTAAAACTGTTTGTTTTCATTATCATATTTACTACGATGAATATGATTGGCTTAAAACGATATCTAAAAGTCTAATATAACTTTCGTGCTAATTATAATCCTGATACTAACGTACTTAAATGAAACTAAGTATCAGGATTTATTTTTATTACATTTATATTCTTCTCTCAATAAACTATACACGTAACGATTCAAAATTTTTCTTATCAATATTAATTCAATAAAACATACATGTTTACTTGATGCATATTTGTATTCCAAAATAAATGAATCCTAAGTAAAAAGAGTTTAAAAAATTGTTTGTGTGAAAATAAATATTATATAAAGGAAATAAGGAGGGTTAAGTATGGCTAATAAAATTGCAATTGCTGGTGCGGGTGCAATGGGAAGTCGTATTGGTACTTACCTAAAACAAAGTGGACAAGATGTTACATTAATAGATTACTGGAAAGATCATGTTCATCAAATAAATGAAAAAGGGATAGAAGTTCAAACTGAACATAATACTTATACTGTTGAAATGCATGCAACATTCCCTGAAGAGGTCAATCAAACCTATGATATTATTGTACTTTTAACAAAATCAATGCAATCTGAACAAATGATGCAAACTTTAAAAAATCAAGGAGCCATTAGCGAGGATACTGCCATCTTATGTATGATGAATGGTTTAGGCCATGATGAACGTCTATCACAATTCGTTCCAAAATCACAAATTTTCTTAGCTGTAACAATGTGGACAGCTGGATTACGCGGTCCAGGTCAATTGCTATTAGAAGGTGAAGGTTCAATTGACTTTCAACGTGTTGATGGTAAAAAAGACCAACGTACTCAAGAAATTGCAGATATCTTAAATCAAGCCCATTTAAATGCCACTATCAGTAATGATGTATTTAAAGCGATATGGTCTAAAGCCACGCTTAACAGTGTTTTAAACCCACTATGTACGATATTAGATAAAACAATCGGTGAATTGGGCGCTTATGATCATTCTAGAGCAATGATACACCCAATCATTAAAGAAATTGTCGACGTAGCACATGCTAAAAATGTAGACATTCATATTAACGACTTAATCTCGAAAATTGAAGCAGCTTATCCTGATCATGCGCAAGGTTTACACTATCCTTCAATGCATCAAGATTATAATCATGGTCGTTTAACTGAAATAGATTACTTAAATGGTCAAATTGTGGAATATGGTAAATCATTAGGTATCGCAACTCCTAATAATGAACTGATTACTCATATCATTCATCAATTAGAAATGAAATTAAATATAAATGAATATTAAATAAACAATATCATTTTCCTTAACTGAAACGAAAGAACGACAAATTCCATACTATTACATTGGAATTTGTCGTTCATTTATTAGAAGCATATATTTTACAGACTTCTCAATTAATTGTTACAACAATTATTATTATCCTGCTGTTCTTTTTCATTCTTCTCTGTTTTTTCTTCAATTTCTACAGAACAACATGATTGATCCTGAGGTTTTAATTTTTTTAATACGTCTTTGACTCCCATTATCTCACCTCCTTTAAATAACGATGTTCACCATCAAACCTGTAGAAATAGCTACAACTAAAATGGCGATAACGAATGAGATTACAAATTTTTTCTTGAATAGTTTCGATAATAATACAACTTCTGGAATACTTGCACCAGCACCACCAATGATCAAAGCAACAACTGTCCCAAGCGACATTCCTTTTGAAGCTAATGCTTCAGCTATAGGTAACATTGTTTCAGGTCTAATATACATAGGAATACCGATAATAGAAGCAATAAATACGGATATAATGCCACCTCCACTCGCATATTTAGTAATAAATGTTTCGGGTACAAAACCATATATAAAAGCACCAATAAATACACCGATAAATAAGTAAAGAATCATTGGATATAAGAATGCCCAAGCATCATTTAATGCTTGTTTAAAACGAGATTCATTTTTATTAGCGAAAAACCCATCGCCTTTAACATTTACACCTTTATAACTTTTAGATAAATTCATTTTTGAAAATACTAGACCCGTTAAGACACTAAAGATTGCTAGTAAAATAAAATAAACAACAGCAACTTTCCAACCTAATAAGGCCCATAGCATAAACACTATTAATGGATTCATTAATGGTGAAGATATTAAGAAACTCATTGCTGGACCAAAAGGTACTTTAGAATTTAATAGACCTGCAAGTATTGGAATAGTTGAACAAGAACAAAAGGGTGTCATAGCACCAAACACCATCCCCAATATATAACTAATTGCTTGATTAGGCTTGCTCAAAAGTCTTTTGATTTTTTCTTCCGAAACTACTTGTTGAATTAAACTTACAATAAAGCTCACGATGATGAATAATATTAATAATTCAAAAAACAACATCACAAATGTTTTTATAAATTCCATAATTGAATCTAACATGAGTATAATGCCTCCAAATTTAATTAATCAATATTTCTTGATGTATTAATCAAAAAAATTGATTAATACTACATTAAAAAAGATACTTAAAGTATCTTACAACAAGTATCTTCATTTAAAACAACCTGTATTTGCTGCTCATTAATTTTATAATAATTCCATGTGCCATGCTTTTCAGCAATAAGAACATTTGCATCTACTAATTTTTTTAAATGATAAGAAAGTTTAGATTGTTTTATATCTAATAACTCTTCTAAATCACATACACATAATGATTTATTGAAGCTTTGGCTAATTTGATTTAGTATTTTTAATCTGATTTTATCGGCAAGTGCATTAAACATATTTTCATAAAAGTCAAATTGTTGATCTTCACTCATATCAGTCTTTGCTTTAATAACTTCCATAAAAGACCATCCTTTTTATAATATTTCATTGAGTTTATATTATCTTTATTTCAATTCTTGAATTGCTTGTTTATAGTTATTTTTTGTTGATTCGCCATACTGATTAATGTTCTCTTTAAAGAACTCCTTTTCCATATATATTGTAGCTTCTTTTAAATTGATTTCTCTTGATAGCATAACAAGATTTAAATAACTTACAAAGTAACCAACAGTTAAAGTACTTGCATGGTTTACTCGCAATCAAGCATGCCTCCTTATTGTCAGCGTAGTTTTATATCATTTGATATATCAATTTTTTTTGATATATTAAATATAAATCAATATATATATTATCGCAAGAAAAAAACTATGATTTTACATAAACTTAGGTATTTCTCACAGAAACATTAAAATAATTTTTTTATAAATTGTATTATTAAGAATTAAATTTAGTAAAGTTTTTAAAACTCAAACAATAACATAGACATCCATCTATATAGATGTTAATCTATAATCGCAAATTAATTAATGAGGTGAGTATAATGTTAAATATTGAAATATACGAAGAAGCTATGTGCTGTTCTACTGGAGTATGTGGTCCAGAACCGGATGAAACACTAATAAAAGCGAACCAAATCAATGAATATTTAAAGCAAAATCAAATAGAAGTTCAACGTTATAATATGAATAATAATCCGAATGAATTCATTAAAAATCAAGAAGTTATTCGTTTAATTCAAGAAAAAGGTGATGAAGTTTTACCAATCACTTTTATAGAAGGCGGTATAGCTAAAACGGGTGCTTATATTACCCAAGAAGAAGCCGATGAAATCATTACAGTTAATCAAATGAGAAATGGAGGATGCTGTGGTGGAGATGGATGCTGTTAAATACTTAAATAAATTGAATTTAGATAACATTGAGTTAACAAAATATTTGTTTTTTACTGGTAAAGGCGGCGTAGGAAAAACGACGATATCAAGTTTTATTGCTTTAAACTTAGCAGAGAATGGAAAGAAAGTAGCTTTAGTAAGTACTGATCCAGCTAGTAATTTACAAGATGTATTTCAAATGGAATTATCTAATAAATTAACTAAATATCAACCTATACCTAATCTCTCTATAGCCAATTTTGACCCGATTGCTGCTGCAGACGATTATAAAGCACAATCTATAGAACCTTATGAGGGTATTCTACCAGAAGATGTGCTTTCTGAGATGAAAGAACAGTTAAGTGGTTCGTGTACAGTTGAAGTAGCAGCATTTAATGAATTTACAAATTTTTTATCTGATAAAACTTTAGAACAAGAATTTGATTTCATTATATTTGATACAGCTCCAACAGGTCACACCTTGAGAATGCTTGAATTACCTTCTGCATGGACAGATTATTTAAATACAACGAGTAATGACGCTTCTTGCTTAGGTCAATTATCAGGTTTAAATGAAAATAGAGTTAAATATAATTCAGCACTTGAAAAACTACGTAACCAAGATGATACGACCATGATGTTAGTTGCGAGACCTACTCACTCTTCTATATATGAAATTCAAAGAGCGCAACAAGAATTACAACAACTGTCAATTTCTAAATTCAAAGTAATCATTAACAACTATATAGAAGAAAGTCACGGTTTAATTTCGAGTCAGATGAAATCAGAACAAGATAAAAACATTAATTATTTTACTGAATGGTTAAATAACAATCATGCTTATTACGTTCCATATAAAAAGCAGAAAGAAGAAGGTATAGAAAGTTTAACTAATCTATTAAATGATGATAACTTAATTGAAAATGATGACTTTATTGTTGAAGATCATCCGCAATTCAATAAATTAATCGATGAAATTGAAAATAGTAAAGTTCAATATTTATTTACAATGGGAAAAGGTGGCGTTGGTAAAACGACAGTAGCAACGCAATTAGCTACAACGTTATCTAATAAAGGATATCGTGTTCTTTTAGCAACTACTGACCCTACTAAAGAAATTAATGTTGAAACTACAAGTAATTTAAATACTGCTTATATTGATGAAGAACAAGCATTAGAAAAGTATAAAAAAGAAGTACTAGCCACAGTGAATGATGATACACCACAAGACGATATCGATTATATTATGGAAGATTTAAAATCACCTTGTACAGAAGAAATAGCATTTTTCAAAGCCTTTAGTGACATTATGGAGAATCAAGACGACATGGATTACGTCATTGTAGATACAGCTCCTACAGGCCATACCTTGCTGTTACTTGATTCTAGTGAAAATCATCATAGAGAATTAAAGAAAAAATCAACTCAAACTACCAGTAATGTTGAAACATTATTACCCAAAATTCAAAATAAAAATTTAACACAGATGATAATCGTAACACTAGCAGAAAAAACACCTTATTTAGAATCTAAACGTTTAGTAGAAGATTTAAATAGAGCTAATATAGGCCATAATTGGTGGGTTGTTAATCAATCGTTAGTTACGCTAAATCAACGTGATGACCTTTTTAGTAACAAAAAAGAAGATGAATCATTTTGGATAAACAAGATTAAAAATGAAAGTTTTGATAATTACTTTGTCATACCTTATCGAATATCAGAATATTAATGTTATTGATTATAATGAGACCTAGAGTCTACTTTAAACCAGTTAATAATTTAGGAGTTAAGCAAGTATATAATTTATCAAATGACAATAAAAATTATCAACGTTATAAAAGGTTCCTAGTAGAAAGGAAGAAGAAAAATTGAATTATAAAGAAATTTCACAATACTTAAAAGTGATGACTGATAGTAGTCGTCTTGAAATATTAGATTTGTTATCTTGTGGTGAATTATGCGCTTGTGATTTATTAGAGCATTTTTCTTTTTCTCAACCCACATTAAGTCATCATATGAAAGTATTAAAAGACAATAATTTAATTACATCTAGAAAGGATGGTAATAAAAATTTATACAAATTGAATCATGACGTATTGGATAACGTTACATCACGACTCACTCTATTGAGTTCCTGTACTGTCCCATGTATATGTGAAACAGTAGAGAAAGGTGAGTGTTAACAATGACGATATTAGCAATCACTATTTTTATATTAACGTTAATTTTTATCATATGGCAACCTAAGGGGTTAGATATTGGTATTACAGCATTGATTGGTGCTATCATCGTCATTATTACAGGCGTTGTTAGTCTCTCGGATGTTATTGAAGTTACAGGGATTGTTTGGAATGCGACGTTAACCTTTGTCGCTGTTATACTCATTTCATTAATTTTAGATGAAATTGGATTTTTCGAATGGGCGGCTATACATATGGTCAGAGCTTCAAATGGTCATGGGTTTAAGATGTTTGTCTACATTATGTTGTTAGGCGCTATTGTAGCAGCTTTCTTTGCAAATGATGGAGCTGCATTAATTCTCACTCCAATCGTGCTAGCTATGGTAAGAAATCTTGGGTTTAATCAAAAAGTCATTTTTCCTTTTATCATTGCAAGTGGATTCATTGCAGATACTACATCTCTTCCACTAATTGTAAGTAATTTGGTTAATATCGTTTCTGCTGACTACTTCCATATTGGATTTATTGAATATGTAAGTCGCATGATGATTCCCAATCTATTCTCTTTACTTGCAAGTATTATTGTATTATGGCTATATTTCAGAAAAGTTATTCCTAACCATTTTGAAATTAAAAACCTTAAAACACCTGATCAAGCCATTAAAGATCCAAAATTATTCAAGTTTTCATGGATTGTTTTATCAATCTTACTCATTGGTTATATAGTTAGTGAATTTATTCAAATTCCAGTATCGATCATTGCTTGTTCAATTGCGTTTATATTTACTGTATTGGCCTATCAATCAAGCGTTGTAAACACGAAACAAGTGATCAAAGGTGCACCTTGGAATATTGTGCTCTTTTCTATAGGAATGTATTTAGTTGTATTTGGTCTGAAAAACGTGGGTATTACTGCATTATTAGCTAATATTCTATCAAGCATATCAAACTATGGGTTGTTTAGTAGTGTGATAGGTATGGGCTTCATATCCGCATTCCTTTCAGCCATTATGAATAATATGCCTACCGTATTAATTGATGCCATTGCTATTGGACAATCTGCAACTACCGGTTTAATTAAAGAAGGCATGATTTATGCCAATATCATCGGCGCAGATTTAGGACCTAAAATCACACCTATCGGCTCCTTAGCAACACTACTATGGTTGCACGTTTTAACACAAAAAGGAGTAAAAATTTCATGGGGCACATATTTTAAAACGGGTATTGTTATTACGATTCCTGTTCTGTTTATCACATTAGTTGGTTTATACGTTACACTTATTATATTTTAAAAAAGAGGTGTCAATGATGACAAAGAAAATAATTTATTTTATATGTACAGGTAATTCATGCCGTAGCCAAATGGCTGAAGGCTGGGGGAAGAACATCTTAGGTGATGAATGGCAAGTATATTCTGGCGGTATTGAGGCACACGGTGTCAATCCAAAGGCAATCGAAGCGATGAAAGAAGTTGGAATTGATATCTCAAACCATACTTCTAATTTAATTGACAACACTATACTAAACCAATCCGATTTAGTAGTAACTCTATGTAGTGATGCTGATCAAAACTGTCCTGTATTGCCGCCTAATGTAAAGAAAGAACATTGGGGATTTGATGATCCTGCTGGCAAACCTTGGTCAGAATTCCAACGTGTTAGAGATGAAATCAAAGCAGCCATTGACTCATTTAAGGCTAGATAAATTTTAAGCGTCTCAATATCATTGAGACGCTTTTTTAATATGCCATTTTAGACTATTACAGAGTTTTAAAATGATGAACACACTTTAACTTTACTAAAATTCCCTTCGATTAAGAACGTTGAACCACTCAATGTGAGTTATTGTAATACACTATTTTTAATTTTCACTTTCTCACCGGTTTTAATTTCATCGTATTGCTTTTTCGGGACAACAACTAAACGTTTGCCTTTATTAGTTTGAACGGTAATAGTATATAATTTCTCATGCGCTTTCATTTGTTGTTTCAACATGTTTTTTTGGTATTCAACATGATTGGTTTTATTTTTATACATACCGGATGTAATAAAATAAAAATATAGCCAATTATTATAATATGAAGTGGCCATAAATTGTGACGTATATGAGGCTCCTGGTCTATATCGATGTCTTGTAGACACCATTGATCGTGCTTGTTGAGACTGAAGTTTACCAGTGTCTTGTTTGAATTTTGATGCCTTGTTATTATATGTCATACTATTTGTTCGACTAGCTTGTTGCGCTGCACGCTGACTTGATTGTTTTGCAACTCGTGAAGCATTCATCGTACTTGAACGACTCATTGATGAACTTGAAGACGTTGAACTTCTAACCGCAGAAGATGACGAACTACTACTCGAACTTGAGCTACTAGTGCTTGAGGTTACCGCTTCTAAATTTGTAGACAATATACAAAGCGAGGTCACATTAAAGATTATCATTATACTTATCATTTTTAATACTTTATGCTTCACCAACTCACCTCTTACTCTTTAGACACTTCATCTTTAGCAGTAACTTGTCCTTCAATATCGTCATCGCCATAAATCATATATGGTGGACGATAGACATGAATCTTTTTGCCATCTTTAATGATATAAGGCTTTTTATTTCCATCATTTAAAATATGTTCATAAACGTGTTCTAAATCCGTCTTTTGTAAATGTGATTTACCATTTTTATCTTTATATTTTATTTCCACATTGGGTGTATCTTCTGAACCATTATTTAGCACTTCATAATACTCATATGTATATTTCTCTGACTTTTGACTATCTTTAGAAGGCTCTTTCTGTTCTCCCGATGTTCCACAAGCTGCTAAGATAAAAGACAAACTCAATAGACTAGCTAATACTATTATCTTTTTCATAAACACTCTCCTCTACTCATTTGCATTGTAACATTCTTAGTCCTTTCCTTTCCAAGTGAGTGATATATAACTTATTTTATCTTTAAAACTTTTATATACATTTTAATATATTAATTGTAAGTTATTTCATTTTAAACTATTTTTGTTAAACTATATTTAAAATCATCGATCACTTTTACTTATAAGTTTAGAGTTTCAATACAAAATATGATGAGTAAGGAGAGATAGTTATGTCAATATGGTTTGTTTTATTACCTTCACTATCTTTTTTAGCCGTTATGATAATAGGGTATATTTGTACTAAAATCTTTATTCGCTAACATACTGGTCAACTTATACTATAGCGATACTTCATTTATTGTGTTTGCTTATTGATCATGCATTGTAAGTAAATGGCTATTAATATTTCTTTCTCTACTCTAGTACTGTGAATGTGTATAGTGTGTTTTTCGCCTCGTTTTTTAGTTCGTTTACTTTTTGAAATATCTAAAAAACTACGCTTTGCGGTTAATAATACGTCATTCTCAAATGTAATTTTAGTTTCATTACTAAAAAACGGATTGTTTACATCAAACACTTCAGATTTGTAATTAACCGTATAAGGAAGTTGTTGCTTTCCTCCACTTTTGAAGAACTGTTTCATCTCAAGTGTACCTACTTCTTCACCATTCAAATACATCGTATATTGATGTTTATTCGCTAACACACGTTTACGAATTATTTTTACATTGTTCTCACTAGAAGTCATATATAGACTATATTTTGTTTGAACACCAAAGAGACTCAATAATTTATGAAATATATTAACAAAGACGGGTTTATACGTTATTGTTTCGTTACCATATATCACATTGTTTTGATTCTCAATGATATATAAAGGCATTTGTACAAAGAATTCTCCCGCTTTAAAATCTTTATTATTGAGACTTTTATTAATGGGTGGATGCTTTTTTTGTAAATGTTTTCTAAAAAGCAAAACGCCTACTATAATTATAGTAACTATTCCCCAAACTAACCATGTGCTCCAAAGTGGAACCTTGAACAATGATGTTTTTCCCACAAGTACTAAAAACGTGTTTATTAAGTTGAATATGAGAAGCACTATCCATATGAGTGCTTCACGAAACATCGTCATTACCCATTTCTCCTTTATTTAATAAGTAAGTTTATAATATATCATGCAATCTATTTTTTATTGCTTTTACGAGGTACTTTTGCGTATCAGTTAATGAGGTGGTTTTTTATACTTATATGAATTTTAATGGTTCTCATACTTTTTTATATGAACTTATTGTATCACTAACTAATCATCTTATTGAAAGACAGAAACGTAATTATTAGTTATTGCGGAATCTGGAATGTAAGGTTTCTGAATACGTGCAAAAAACAAATTCTATTGAGTTGTATAAAATTTATCTCTACCTGTTAATTATATTTTTGGTTAGATTATTTATTTTTCATGTGTTCTTCTTTCACTCTCACAAATATCACGTCATGACCTGTTTTTAGAATAACTATTTCTATCATTTTTACCAATTTCAATATATTTTTCTAAATCTGTAAAATTCATATTTCTATTTCTTGAATCCAATGTTCACTTAAAAATAAAGTTTAAAACTTGTTCTAAAAATTCCGTTCTAGACAATTTCTATGTATGTTTTGAATAATAGTCGAAGTCTGAAGAAAAACAATTGAGCATTACATCAACCTTAAAGTCAAGACTTTCAATATTCTTTTTTTAAATTGCAATTTAATCAAATCAGCTAGTGAATGATAAAATGAAATATGGATTAAGGATCTAGCAGGGTGTGATGACTTTTCAATAAACGATAGAATTGTAAAGTTTGTCTCTTTTAAATTCAAAAAATAGCTTAAAATTCCAAAAACACGTTGATAAGGAGAATTATTTTTTATGTTTTTCTAAATACGTATCAATTTCTTGAAACATAGTTTCAACCTGTTTGTCCATAACTGATTCGCATAGACGTGCCTTGCTCTCAAAATGTCGATATAATGTCCCCACACCTACACCACCATGTTTAGCAATATCTAACATCTTCATTTCTGTAATATCTATATTGCTATGTGATAACTCAATTGTTGATGACATAATTATATCTTTATTTCGTCTTGCATCACTTCTAATTTTTTTTGGTCCCCGTGTCAAACTTAATATCCCTTTCCTTATTTAATGTTTTATTTCCAACGGTACTTAACAATGATTTACAGGCAATTATTAACCAATATCTATCAAAATGAAAACTATATTCTAATAAAACTAGAGCATTCTTCACTTTTACGGTGAGGGATGCTTTATTGTTTATTTTTTTATTGTTATTATTGATGCATTTATTCTTAATACAAACAAATGTGAGAATTTTATAAGTTTCATAGTAAGAGTAATAAATCAAGAATAACAAGAAAATGAGA
>NZ_KV821161.1:86511-87005 GCF_001815595.1 Staphylococcus sp. HMSC070D05
AATAAAGTGTTCACAGTGAATGATGACTTATTCGTTATTTATATTTATAATGGACATATATAAGAAAATCTTGGGAGTGGAATTATGAAACTAAGAGCATTAGAGTATAGTGATTTACTTTTTGTTCATGAATTAAATAATGAATATTCTATTATGTCTTATTGGTTTGAAGAACCTTATGAATCCTTAACGGAACTTCAGTATTTATTTGATAAGCATTTATTAGATGAATCGGAAAGACGTTTTATTGTTGAAGATGAAAATCAAGTCGTAGGTATTGTTGAATTAGTAGAAATTAATTACATCCATCGTAATTGTGAAATACAAATAATTATTAAACCTGAGTTCAGTGGTAAAGGTTATGCAAAATTCGCATTCGAAAAAGCGATAAATTATGCATTCGATATATTAAACATGCACAAAATTTATCTATATGTTGATACAGATAACAAAAAGGCTGTGCATATATACGAGTCACAAGGATTTAAAACAGA
>NZ_KV821161.1:87105-115382 GCF_001815595.1 Staphylococcus sp. HMSC070D05
TTCGCATTCGAAAAAGCGATAAATTATGCATTAGATATATTAAACATGCATAAGATCTATCTGTATGTTGATGCAGATAACAAAAAAGCTATTCATATATACGAGTCACAAGGGTTTAAAACAGAAGGATTACTCAAAGAGCAATTCTACACTAAAGGTAAATATAAAGATGCCTATTTTATGTCATTATTGAAATCTGAATATATTTTATAGCATAAAAAACAACTCATATATTCACTTAGATGGGTTCAAACCTAAATTACTAGAACGGGTTTCATTCGAATATCCGTTAGAGGAATAAATAAAATTAAAAGAAAATTTGGATTTGTATTAATGGCACTCAATATACGAAAAGTAGCGACTTAACTAGCTGAAAACAATCAAAAAATTTATAAAAAAGACAATTTCTATATTATTTCAATAGAAATTGTCTTTATTGACTTATCTAGAGACTTTATGTCTCAGACTCATCATCCCACTCTCACATGAATGCATTGAGTTGACATTTTGTATAAGCACACAATCATTATATATAAATATTTAAACGCTTTTTTATCCGTTAATTACCATGACGAAGTATCCCTTTTTATCTATACACTAATCCACCATCAGTTAAAATGAATTGACCAATAATATAGTCAGAATCATTAGAAGCTAAGAATGATACTAAGTTTGCAACAGCGGATGGTGCTTGATATCTTCCAAGCGTAATTTCTGAAGAAAAGGCTTCAAACGCATCTCCTATTTCAAGACTATCATCAAGTTTAACTATTTATTCATCATACAACATACGATCAAAATTCAAGCAATGATATTTACTACGCCAACTCCCGATTTAAGCATCTACATTCTTTTTAGGAATTAAACAATACGCGGCAATAAATGCGATAAACACTAAACCTGCCCCTACGATAAATGCGATTGTAGCTGCAAATTGTGCTGGGTGATTGACAGACAATGCCGTATAGATTGTAGTTACAACAGCGATACCAAATGCTGCACCGAGTGTAGAAGTCATTTTGATAATCCCTGATGCAGTACCTGCTTTTTCTGACGGAACATTAGATACAGCTGTAGATAACGCTGGTGTCGCAAAGAAACCTAATCCTAAACCTATAAAGATAAAGCCAATGCACGCTACAATATAATAAATCATGTTAGGCAATGAAGTGAAGGCTAAAAGTATAATACCCACTGTAATTGATATAGGACCTAGCATAAGTGGCAATTGCGGTCCTCGATTTTGCATAAAACGTTCACCTACACGTATCATTAATAAACTACACAACATATATGGAATTGTAATTAAACCTGCTTGTGCTCCTGTTAAATGTTTATCATCTTGAACATAGATATTAAATAATGCAAGTGAGCCTATATCCATATTCACCATTAAATTAGCTAATGTTGTGCCAATATAAATATTATTTGAAAATAAACTAAAATCTATGAAAGGTTCATTTTGACGTTTTTCAAATATATAGAAAGCTATTAATGTCACAATGAATATAGCAATTAATATTACAATAATAGGATTTAACCATCCAATTCTATCACCTTGCGTTATTACTATGTTAATACTTAACATCATAATGACAAAAATAACAATACCAATAATATCAAATTTTTTATTATGTGCAGATTCATCTTTAGATTCTGGTATGCCTTTAAGCAATATTAAGGCAAGAATTGAGAAAATGATTGACAACACGAAAATCCAACGCCACCCAATAAAAGTGGCTATCATTCCAGCAAATAATGATGCTAATCCTGTTCCACCATATGAACCAAATGACCAATAACTTAGTGCCTTTTGTCTTTCTTCACCATGAAAGAATGAATTAATTAACGCAATAGTTGCCGGAAGTAGGCATGCTGCAGATAAACCTTGTAACACACGACCTACCAATAATAAAAGTGGCGCATGAGATATAATCAGTGCAATAGACCCAAGTATACTAAGTATCAAACCTGCATAAGTAATTTTAACTCGACCTAACTTATCAGATAAACCTCCTGCTACAACTATAAACACACCAGTTAAGAGTGATGTGAGACTGACCGCAATGTTAACAATACTCATATCTACATCATAGAAACGTTGAACATGTGGTGCGATATTCAAGAAAGACTGTGCAAATAACCAATATGTGAGAATCCCTAAAATAATCGCTACAATGAGTTGTTTTCCTTTATTAAACTGTTCACTCATCATTAAATGTCCTCCTGTTCTTCTTTATTTCATTACAGCACTTTGACCAGCGATGCGACCAAAAGTGAAAATATCTGCCAGCGCATTACCACCTAGACGGTTACCCGCATGTATACCACCAGCAACTTCACCAGCTGCATACAATCCTTTAATGATATGACCTTCTACATCAACGACTTGTGCATGTGTGTTAATTTTTAAACCACCCATAGTATGATGTATTGCAGGTTTTCGTGGTGTCGCATAGAATGGTGCTTTTTCGATTTTTAAATCAAATGCATTTTTATTAAAATCTTCATCATGTCCTTGTTCTACGAAAGTATTATATCTTTCAATCGTATTCACAAAAGTAGTTGTATCTATGTTTAATTTTTGAGCTAACTCTTCTAAGGTATTAGCCTTTATTAAAGTGCCATCTTCTAATTCTTGATTTATTTTGTCTTCAGTCGTATTCATAGCTAGCGCTTTAATATTTGCGTCTGCAATAATATAGAAGATGCCGTCTTTTTGTTCTAATGCTGCCTTAGATAATACATCTCTACTTTCAAATTCGTTAACAAAACGATGGCCTTCCTTATTAATGAAGACGAAGTTTGAAGGTGTCACGATTAATCCTGTAAATAATGCACCTGTCTTAGGATCAGAAATCGGCATCATTTGAGAGAATCCCATACCTACGAGGTCAGCGCCTGTTTGCACACCTAAACGTATACCATCACCTGTAATTGCAGGAGAATTTGTTGTTTTAATATCATCTGGAATGTTATCCCAATACGTATTATATTGTTGTATCATTTTAGTATTTGCTCCAAAACCACCTGTGGCCAACACTACGCCGTGACGAGTGTGAATCTTAACTTTAGCACCATTTGCTTTACGTGCTTCAATACCAACAACTTGATTACCTTCTTTAATTAATTTTTCTGCAGTAGTTTCTGTAAAAATACGACCATGATGATGTTTAACGTAGTCTCCTAAATTTTCAATGTACTCTAAACCTTGTGCTTTCATTGGTTTATGTCCACGACGCCATAGTGCACCAACAGGCATATCTACAATTGAGCGATCAAAATGTACCCCTTTATCTTTCAACCAGTATACTGATTCTAAAACATTATCTGTGAGTGTTTTAACTAAATCATAATCACCTGAAATTTCAACATTATTACGATCTTTACGTTTTCCACCTAGATAGGTTTGAATGCGATGTAATTCAACAGAATCGAAAAGATAATCATCTTTATTGCTACTTTTTTCAAGGTAATCTTTAATTTGACGCTTTAAAGTATTGAAATCTTCAAGATAAGCCTCATCTATATCCTTTTCATCATGATTTAATAACTGTATCAATGTGTCTTTTTCACCAGCGAGTGCAGGGAATGCACTTTGCCATTTAGGCTCAGCAGCATTGACTTGACCACCTGTTCGGATGGTATTGCCACCTATAGCCGCAAATTTCTCAAGCATGATGACTTCTTTTCCTTCATCTAAAACCGTAGCAGCTGCACTTAAACCAGCACCACCTGTACCAATCACGACTACGTCAGTTGTCTCTTCAACGACCTCATCAGACCACTGAACGACTGGTTTAGGACGTGCTCGTAAAATATCTGGATCTTCGCCTGCTTGTTCAATTGCATCTGCAATGCCCTGTACGATGCCTTCACTTGTTACTGTCGCACCTGATATGACATCGACATTTAACGTTTGTCCATTGATGATATCTTGAGGTAAACGTTCAAAAACTGGGTTCGCTATACCTTCAGACTCTCCACTATCATCTACTTCAATACTTACAATTTTATCTTCCGACAATTGAACTTTCATTGGTAGATTGCCATTATGACCTTTTGCATAGACATGATACGTGCCTTTGTTAAATTTCACTTTTTTATTTTGTAGTGCTTTTAATCTTTCATATTTACGATGTTCTTCTTCTTTATCTAAAATCATGAAGTCCATCACTTTCCATAGAGGAGATGGTATGTGAAGTATTTTTTGGTCATGTATATCGACAAATTGTTCAACTTCTTCGTTTTGCGAAATTTTATCCGTCCATTGAGGTTCTACTAAATAGGCTTTCCCAACACTTAAAAGATCATAACCGAGTTCAAGGGCATGTTCTGCATCTTTTCGTTGCGCAATACTACCAACACCGATTAATGGAATTTGTGCCAATTGTGCACTTTTCATTTTATGATATTTATTAATTAAAGGTTCTGTATCTTCTTGATTCACTATGGACGTACGTTGATAACTGTTTGCTGATATATGGAAGTAATCGGGTTCATATTTTGCTAAAGTATTTAGTAAAAACATGGTATCTTCAAAACGTATGCCTGGCTCTTCAATTTCTTCAGGTGAGAATCGATATCCTATTATAAAATGAGAGGCTTCATTTTCATCAACGACACGTTGAACTTTTGTTAGTACTTCGATTGGGAATCGTATGCGTTTTTCACGACTGCCTCCCCATGTATCTTCTCTTCGATTAGAATGCGGAGAGAAAAATTGTTGTAATAAGTATGTGTTGGCACCATGAATTTCAACACCATCAAATCCTGCTTCTATAGCACGACGTGTCGCTTCTCCGAAATCTTCTATCATCTGATTGATTTGAGCATGTGTCATTTCTCTTGGTGGTACCGCATCAGGTCTTAATGCTGCAATAGGACTCGCAGATATGGGTTGTTCACCTTCATTGAACTTAGGATTCGCCATTCTTCCAGCATGATAAAGTTGTAAAATCGCTTTTGACCCCTTAGATTGAATCGCTTCTGCTAGACGTTTAAGTCCAGGTATTTTGTCATCGTTATCAATACCTATAGCCCCTGGGAAGCCTCTCCCATGGTCTTCAACAAAACAACTTTCAACAATAATTGCTGAAGCATCACCAGCCCTAAATTGATAATAATCAATCATTTCTGATGTAACACTTCCATCAAAATATCCAGCTTGGATAGTCATGGGCGCCATTAATACTCTATTTTTTAATTCGGCACCACATTTAAATTTAAAAGTATCAAATAATTCTTTACTCATAGCAATTCCTCCTAATACATTGTGATTTTTTTCACATTTATACTTAAAAATAAAATACTCTTTATGAGTATTCTTTAAAATTTTATAAATACCTCTGCATTTTTGAAGTCATTAAAACGTTTCCATCTCTTGTCACAATGATACCTTCAACACCATCTATGAGGTTTAATAATTCAATATTTTGTTGTGATTGACCAAAACTACAAATTGTACTCCATACCTCGCCATCAATCCCATGATCAGATATGATTGTCACGCTAGCGATATCATTATCTACAGGATACCCTGTATTGGAATCCAAAATATGATGAAATAATTGATGTTCCTGTATGAAATAGCGTTCATAGATGCCGGAAGTAACAACTGATTGATGCTCTACATTTAATGTAACGAGTGATAATGCGTCTTTATAAAAAGGATTGCGTATACCTACATGCCATTTTTCTAAAGTTTTCGGTTGTCTACCAATTGTTAAAACATTACCACCTAAATCGATAATGGCAGAAGCTACACCATGAGATAAAAAGTATTGCTGTAATTGATCAGCAAAATAGCCTTTTACAATGGCTCCTAAATCAATCTCCATTCCTGGTTGTGTAAGAAATACTTCATGTGTCTTTGAATTTAGAACAAGATTTTCAGGATTCATACACATTAAAGCGCGTTGTATATCTTCTTCTTTAGGTTTCAATGCATCTTTGAAACCAATTTTCCATAATTTAACTAATGGCCCTATCAATATGTTCATCTTAAAATTAGAAGATAGTGTAGTTTCATAACCATAACGTATCATGTTAAACATCTCAGGATTAACCTTGACTGGTGCGATACCTGCATGTTGATTCACATTCATCAAATCTGATTTTGGATCATTAGCACTAAATTGAGATTCCCAATCATGAATTTTTAATTCAGCTTCTTGAAGTAATGTGCTCGAATGTTGATGTTCAATCGATAAACGTATCACCGTCCCCATTGCTTTAACCATTAGCGTTTCCACTTTTGATTCCCCCTTTCTACGTGTATCACAACGCTAATATGTATATAAAATTTAAAAGCTATTTTAAATGAAATTATTACTTTAGTTTCCACATTCATGTTAACACAATTTCAAATATTTGATTTTTACTTATTTAGATGTTCATAATTATGTCAAAAGTTAATCAAAGTATAAATTTTACTATTTTAAAAAATTCTTTATTATATATTTTTAATAAAAAAGAGTAGAACAGAAGCCATACAGAATTCTTTATTCCACTCTTCACACAGTAAATTAACATCGATAAAATTGAATATTTTCATATAATCAACGCAGTTAATACGAAAATATTTGCGCATCTGAACATCTCATTGCTGCAGTCTTTTTTATAATGTTGATTGATTCATTCGTTTTTTTATTGTTTTTTCAATAGCTTTAATGTTTTTTCATAAATGATTAGTAAGTATTGTTTTATCATTTTGTTGTTTCATGTGTGATCCATATTGTAAAATTAAATTGTTTTAGCATTAGTCTCTTTTCTTATCGTACCCACTACTTAATAAGATACATTTTCTTCTATTAAAATATTTTTCACTTTATCTTCTTTAATTTGTTTAACAATATTTGTTAAATCTTTTTGACTTGGTTCTTCAGCATTCATATTTCCAATGCCTTCTTATTCAAAATGATAACGTTCTACTAAATAAATTACAGCTTATTTATTAGATTTTTCTACTTCTGTGTCTCTCATTCGACCCCCTTCAAAGATATACTTTTCATAATCTATTTTTTAGTTTTATTTGTGGTATGCTTCTCCTTATTAGTTATTTTGCTAAAAAAGAGAGGGCAGATTTTGTCCTCTCTTTTTAAACAACTCTATAATTTATTTAACAGATTAGAGAAAAATTGAATGATAGATTGAATAATTTCCACAATACCATCCCATATGCGTTGAAGGAGATTTCTATTTTCTTCTGTATTCAAATCTTTGGCTTTATCCTTCGCTTTATTCAATAAATCATCTGAGTTTTTTTCAATATTTTTTAATACATCTTTTGCATTTTGTTTAAATGCTTTTGGATCAGAAGTTAAGGCATTAGAGTTTGCCACATTCACCATATTATTATTAATCATTTGAATTTGATTTTCTGATAATATTTCTGACAAGCCACGTTCATCGAGTACTTTATTGACCGTGTCTTCAACTTGTTGTTGTGTTATTTGTTTATCTTGATTTTGTTTAATATCTGCAAGTTGTTCTTTAATATCTGCTATTGAAGCATTCAAAGCTTCATCTGAATATCCATCTTTACCTTTATTTTCTTCTGAAATTCTACCTAAGTCATTCATTTCTTGATTAGAATTTTGAATATCTTCAGCGTTGAGGTTGTTACCTTTTTCTTCATATGCTTTATAAATACCAGCTAAAGCACCTTCACCAGTTACTTGGTCGACAGAAGCTATATGTATTTCTGCGTTTTTAATTCCTGCCGTAATTGCAGCATTTTGATATTGTTCAGATGTCACTTTTGTAATGTTATCTGGTGTATCAATTTTCACATCAACACCCTTACCCCATTTTTTATGTTCAATTGTTGCACTTGAATAAATATAACTTAGATTACTGCTGTTTGGGATATAATTACTCACATCATTGACGTTAACATTATAAGTTTCATAGTTATCATCAACGCCTAGATCATTCTCAGTTTGTTGTAAATCTTGCCCTTCTAAGTCAGCGCCTTTAATAAAAACAGGTTCATCCCAATCTTCTTTATTCTCAGCTGCTTTAACAACACCTGAAGCTGATAACAACAATGTAGCTACTGCTAAACTAGTTATTGTTTTTTTCATTTTCAAATACACCATCCCTTAAAATGTTTCATATATTTATATTAATCGTATCCAATAACACGTTTTTGGATTGTTTCAATCATTTCTGAATCAGCCTGTGTCATATCATATTTATAAATTTGGTTGAATCTTGGATTATAAATACCAATGTAACGTATATTCTCAAAGGTAGGCTTTTGAGATGTCTTACCCATTAAATAATATATCACTAATTGAAGCGTACTGTTTTTCTGTGGTAGTTGTTTTGAAACTTTAAAATCCCACAAAGTATCTTCAGTTAGAAAGTCGCCATCTCCAGTATCAATAATGCTTGTATAACCACCCTCAAATGTGAAACCATCCATTTTAACTTCACCAATTTGATTAAAAAATGAAAGACTTCTGTTTATAAGTGATTTTATATTATTAATTGTGTCTTGATCTGGAATTTTAAATTCTTTAGGCATGCTTCCTGCTCTATATACCATATCGTAATTTACCAATTGACATGCTTTAATAATAGATAGATCATCATTATCATTAATATCTTTTAACAATGATTCGGCTGTTTGTAATTCCCCAGCTAATTTTGCGCCAGTTAACGATATGGCAAATGATTTTTCTTTGTCTTGATTTATAACCATACGAGTAAGGTAGTCTACGACTAAACCAATTGTTTGAGGTGCTATATTTTCATTTTTTGTATCTATAAATGTTTCTGGTTCTAGTTGCTTAACTTCAAATGATTTTCTGTTTAAATATCCACCACGAGGTTGTTTAACTTGTGAAATTCTTTGTGTAACACTAACCAATTAAAGACTCCTTTTGATAATAATATTTTTATATTTATGAAGCGTTTGAAGTTTCTTTGTCATTTTCTGAACTTTTTGATTCTACATCTTGAGATTGTTCATTTTCATAGTTGTTACCATCAGTATTTTCATCATTGTTTTGGTTATTATTTTCTTGTGCTGCATCTGGATTTTGATTATCTTCGCTAGATGGTTGTTCTATTGGTTGATTTGGATCCTCACGTTCCTCATTTTGCGAAGCTTTCTCGTTACTATTTTCTTGCTGTTTTTCATTATTTTGTTCTGTTTAATTTATAGTATTTTCTTGAGATGGGTGTTTAGAAGTATCTGATTCATTCGAACTTATATTATTTAAATCAGTATGAGTGTTTTCTTTCTGTTTATTTTTCTCACTATTTTCCCCATCGCGCTCAATATTAATTGTACAAGCGGATAGTAAAAAAGAAGTTAAAAGTACTAAACTAATTATATATTTTTTCATATTGTTAACTCTTACATTCTCTTAAAATTAAGAATCATCTTCACCATTAGATTCTGATTGTATTTCTTCTTCTTGTGAACTCTGATCCATCTTTTGTTTTTGTTCTTGTGTTTTTATATTCTCATTATCTGTATCATTATTATCAATCGCTTGTTCCTTTGCTTCATTATATCGTTTTTTCTCTTCATCGGAAGCATATTCATAACTTTCTAATACAACACCAGCTCTTTTATCGACTTCTATCATATATGTTAAAAAAGAGCCATTGACGTTTCCATTTTTAAATTCAATATAATATACATGATTATTGGAAGTTAAAGTTCTATTAATATTAAAATTTATTTGTTTACCATTAGATTCTATATTATTTTGAGCATAAGTTTTGGCAGTTTCAATTGCTCGTTGTTCACCTATTGGTTTCTTTACTTGTGGTGATTGGACATTGCTATTTTGATTATTATCACTATTCAATAGATGATTACTACTATTTTGATTAGTTTTATTTTTTTCATTTTGTTTAATTTCTTTACTTTGAGAATTATTTGAATTTTGATCATCTGTTAAATTAATATTAAAATCGCAACTTCCCAAAAAAACAGAAAAAACTAAAATTCCACTTATTAATTTTTTAGATATCATATTACAATTACCTTTCAATAACCCTTTACTCAAATTTTAACATAATTATTTAAGTGAATTTATTCATTTCAGATTATAAAACTATGATTTCAATATTTTCTTAAGTTATCATACATTTTATTGGAGATAATATATTTAATTACGTCAATTCAAAGTAAGTTATATACAACTTATTTTTTAGTTTTATTTATGATATGCTTCTGCGTATCGGTTAAGGATGCGGTTTATTTAAATTAAATATAATAAATAAGAGAGCATTAAAAAAATCTGACTTTTTTAACACTCTCTCTTAAAACTATATAATTAATTAGATATTAAGCCCACCAGATATCAGTTGGTTTATCATACACATTGACAGATTGTAAATTTTTACAAGCTTTTTGGAAACCTTCATCAATAGACATAATAGGATCTTCGTGTTCGATACTAAGTACATAGTCATAACCATTAATAATCAATTGACTAATAATATCTCCCCATACATAGACACTATGTCCATATCCTACTGTGCGGAATGTCCAAGCACGTGTTTCAACACTTCCGTATGGTTGCATATCAGTTAATCCATACATATTTACATTTTCTTGATTAATATACGTATCTTTTGCGTGGAAATGATGTATCGCATTTTCTTTTCCTAAAATACGAATCGCTGCAATTGGGTCAATACCTTGCCACCACAAATGACTAGGATCTAAATTAGCACCTATATATTCATTAGTAGATTCACGTAATTTTAATAAAGTATAAGGTGTATGTACTAGAAATCCTGCATGTAACTCAATTGCAATTTTGACATCTTGTTCTTTAGCAAATTCTGCAAGATCTTTCCAATATGGAATTAATTTTTTCTCCCACTGATATTGATATATTTCAGAATATGCATCTGGCCAAGGCGTTACAGGCCAGTTAGGAAATTTGGCTGTTTCATCTGACCCAGCAATACCTGAGAATGTATTGACTACAGGAACATTTAATAAATTTGCTAAGCGAATCGTTTTACGTAAAACATCATCTGATCTTTTAGCCTTTTCTGGATCTGGTGAAATTGGATTATTGTGACAACTGAATGCACTAATTTCTAAACCTCTTTTATCAATTGCTTCTTTAAATTCTTTACGTTTTTCTTCACTTTCTAACAATTCATCTAATTTACAAAATTGGTCTCCCGGATTACCTCCAGTTCCAATTTCAATCATATCTAATCCTGAATCTGCTACATAATCTAACATTTCTTCAAAATTTTTATCTTGGAATAAAACTGAAAATACACCTAGTTTCATATGAAACACTCCTTTTATAATTTAATACTGTGCTCTAATTCATTACTGTTATAAATTGCATCTATAAGTAAATTAACGTTACGTGCTTCTTCTGCTTTAACAACGATTTCTTCTTTTCCGAGACAACTATTCACAAAATTAAGCGCCTGTCTCTCAGCTGCAATGTCTTCATTATGTACAACATTCGCACTATTAGTGAAATATGCACCATATTGCGGTCGATAAATTTCAAATGGATATAAATTCATCCCCCCATTTTCTCCTGACACACTTAAATGCATTTGATCTTCTTTAATATTGGCGGACCAAGAACATTCAAATTGCATACTTAAATGATTTGAAAATGTCATAAAACTTGAAACATGATCGTCAACATCAAATGTTTCATAATCAAACTGTCCCCAATCGTTAATTTGTCCTGACTGTTTGCTTAATTTGTTATACGTTTTACCTAATACTTCTACCGGCTTAATATCTCCACCAAGTAACCATAATCCTAAGTCTAATAAATGACAGCCGTAATCTATTAAGCTACCACCGCCTTGTAATTCCTTATTAGTAAACACACCCCATCCTGGGACTTTTCTACGGCGTAATGCTTGTATACGTATAACTAGTGGCACGCCTATATCTCCATTTTCGATTGCTTTTTTTGCTACAATCGCTGCATCAGTGTGGCGATAATGATAAGCTACAGTTAAAAGTTTATGATTTCTTTCACTCGCTTCAATCATTACGTTACATTCCGAAGCATTCATAGCCATCGGTTTCTCACACATGACATGCAACCCTGCATTTAAAGCTGCCACCGTCATTTCTTTATGAAATTTATTTGGTGTACAAATAATGACAGCATCAACTAGTTCAAATAATTTCTCAGTTGATTCTGGAACATGAGGAATAGAAAATTTGTTAGCCACACTTTTAGCTTGTGCTTGATTAATATCATATAAAGCAACAACTTGTGCTTTATTTTCTAATTTTTGCAGTGCAGGTATATGTCTACTCTGTGCAATACCACCAGCTCCAATAATCCCAACCTTTAGTACTTCACTCATAAGTATCCACCTCTATTTGCTAATCAAAATAAATTGTTTCACCTGTTTTAGCTGATTTATATATAGCTTCTAATATTCTAGTAACGACGATTGCTTCTTCAGGTTTTACAAGAGGTTCTTTATCATTAACGACACAATCAATCCATGCTTTTGCTTCTTCTGCCGCTTCATCAACTTTTTCCCCTTCATAAAAGTCGACGCCTTTATTTTCTAATTCAACATTTTTTGTATATAACGTGCCCATATCTTCACCGTGAATACGTAATCCATCTTTCATATCAGCGCCTGCTTTTGTTCCTGATAATGAACATTTTGCTTCATCAACTTCTAGAGAATTGATCGCCCATGCAGATTCAAGAATAATAGTCGCTCCATTAGACATTTTTATAAATCCAAATGCAGAATCTTCTACTGTAAACTCTTCTGGATCCCAAGGACCCCAAGCGTTAGCTGCATTCTCTTGTTTACTGAGTTTATGGAATGTTGATCCAGTTACTGATACTGGTTCATAATTATTCATCATCCATAATGTTAAATCTAAAGCATGGGTTCCAATATCAATTAAAGGCCCTCCGCCTTGAGCCTCTTCATTTAAGAAGACACCCCATGTAGGAACTGCACGTCGACGTATGGCATGTGCTTTACCAAAGTAAATATCTCCCAAATCACCACGTTGAGAAGCTTCATGTAAATATTGACTATCTGGACGGAATCTATTTTGATAACCAATCGTTAATTTCTTACCAGTTTCTTTAGCTGCATCTATCATTTTTTGAGCTTCTTCTGTTGATTTAGCCATTGGTTTTTCACACATTACATGTTTATCAGCGTATAACGATGCTACTGTAATCTCACTATGAGAATTATTTGGTGTACATACATGAACAACATCAATTGATTCATCTTTTAATAATTCTTTATAATCACTATGGACCGCTGCATTACTTGTACCAAACTTTAATGCTGTTGTTTTTGCTTTATCAATATCGATATCACAAAAAGCAACAATTTCTACCTCATCTACTTGTTGTAAGCTTGGTAGATGTTTACCATTAGCTATTCCTCCACATCCAATAATACCAACTTTAACTGTCATATTTATTAACCCCTTTAACTTATTTAACTAAATTTTGCATCTATAAAATGAACGGATAAAGCGCCTATAATTAACATACAACCAGCAAAAAGCAACATTGCAGGCATTGAACTTCCTAATAATGGAAAAAGTCCAAAACTTACTACAGAAGCAATAATTTGCGGTAAACAAATACTGATATTAAATAAACCTAAATATGCTCCTGAATTTTTTCCATCAATTGATTCACTTAGTAAAGTAAATGGTTGTGTATTCATCGTTAAATTATTAATTCCTATTAATAAGAAAGAAATAATAAGTAACCATTGATTATGGATAAAGAAGATAGAAATAAAACCTAAGCCACCAGTAACCAATCCGAAACTATACCAAAATTTTCTTTGTTGGGGTTTAGACTTAGCAATAACAAACCCAAAAAGTACTGATGCTACTGACTGTATACAAAATAGCAGCCCATACCAATTTCCTGCTTCTTGATATCCTGCAGACGCAGGATTTGTTGTATTCCAAACATTTTTTGCTATAGCACCTGTTGAATATGTCCAAAGATACATAATTGCAAACCAATTAAAAAATTGAACTAAACTTATTTGCCAAAATTGTTTAGGTGCCGATTTTAATAATCGAAGTAAATTAATTTTGTTATTTTGTTCATTTTCAGAAATTCCATGATAGTAATTGTATTTTTTGGGTTCATATTCTTTAACTGATAAAACTGTCCATACTGAAGCAACCAATAATACAGCAGCAGCAATATAATAAGCAATCTTAACAGTTGAAGGAACTTCACCTTTAGGTGCGATATTTGCAACTCCTAAAAGTGTTAATACAAATGGTAATATTGTTGCAATAATACCTCCCATATTTGAAAATGTTTGCTGCCATGACCAAGCCATATCCCGTTGATCTTCATTTACCATATCACCTATAACCATCTTATAAGGTTGCATACATGCATTAGCTGTTAAATCCATAAATAATGTCATGACTGCTCCAAATAATAGTGCCATTAAGGATGCATATCCAAAGCCGAATGATCCAGCATTAGGTAAAAGAACTAATACTAATGCGCCTATCGGACCAGCTACTAATAAATAAGGCATCCGTCGTCCAAATCTATTCCAAGTATGATCTGAATAGTGACCAATCAATGGTTGAATAATCATTCCTGCTAAAGGCGGCAAAATGAAAAACCACCCTAATTTATCAGGATTAGCACCTAACGTTTGAAAAATTCTTCCCATCATTGAAGACTGTAAAGCAAAAGCCATATTTACTCCAAAAAATCCAAATGTTATAGAAAAAATGATTGATTTTTTTAGAAATGGCATTTTATGTCCTGCCGTTTCTTCTGTTCTTTCAGACACTTTAACAATATCTTCATTATCAGTATTGTGATTATTAACCACGTTACTCATTATTTTTCACCCCTTTGTTTATTTATATTATTAAGTCTCCTTATAATTATTTACATTAAAGATAAAATGTAATCGATTACATTTTTAATTATAACGAAATGACTTCAATTTGTAAACGATTACATTTATAGATGAAAAATTTTTACTTTATATTTTGGGCTGATTGTCTTTCTAAAATTGTCCCTTCTAGTAAAGTGTCCGTTTCTTTTAACTCTTTATTTTCGATTAAATCTAGTAATTTTTGTATTGCTTGATTACCTATTTCTTCAACAGGTTGAGCGTAAGTCGTAAGCTCTGGAGTAATAATTTCTGATGATATAATATTATCAAATCCTACGATTGAAATGTCATCAGGCACACGAATGCCATGTTTAGTTAGAACCTTTATAATACCTATTGCCATTTCATCGTTAGCAGCGAAGATTGCTGAAGGTAATTCTTTCAACTTTAAAATTTTCATACCAATTTTATATCCCGATTGTATTGTAAAATCCCCTTCAAATATCCAATCATCGTTTATTTTAAGATTGTGCTTCAACATTTGTTGTTTAAAACCTGTCAAACGATTTTTTCCTAATATTCCTTTTAAAGGCCCAGAGATGTAAGAGATATTTTTATGCCCTTTATCAATCAAATAATGTGTCATTATTTCAGCGCCTAGAATATTGTTGATTGTGACTGACGGCAAGTTAATACCTTCAATATTTTCACATGCTAACACAAATGGAATTTGCTTATTGATTGTTTCTAAATTTTTAACGTCAAAATAAGATGTTAAAGATATAATGCCATCTACTTTCTTTTCATAGAAATAACCAAAATATTTATCAGCAGATTTGTTTTGTGTGTCACCTAGTAAAACTTCATAGCCTTTTTCAATTGCTGTCACTTCAATTTTTCTTAGTATTTTTGAAAAAAATGTATTAGTAATGTCAGGAACAAGTACTAAAATTGTCATTGTCTTCATTGTTCTCAATTGTCTTCCAATATTATTAGGATGATAATCTAACACTTCAATTGCTTTTAATACTTTCTCTCTCGTTTCTTTTTTTACTTTACCTTTATTACTTATAACTCTGGATACAGTAGCAGTGGAAACTTGAGCTAACTTTGCTACATCTTTAACATTTGTCATTATATTCCCACCCTTAATTACATTTATTATTTAAAACAATTATATCCTTATTTCCATGGTAATTTTAACCTAAATAATACAAAATATTCTTAAGAAGTATGCATAATTTTTGATAAGAGATAAGTTTCTTATGCACGTATCAAAATCTACGTCACTTATATTACATTTCTGCGTATCGGTTAATGATGCGGTTTTTAATTATATAATTTCATTTAATAAGGTAATGAACAGTTTTTTGATAAATGTTATTCTTCTAAAATTCTTTTTAATTTACACACTAAAAAATATCCTCCTTAACAATAATAAGTTATTTAAATTATTGATTAAGGAGGATATCTTTATATCTATTTATTTCTCAATCTAGAACTAGATTTTTATCGTGCTTTCAGTTCATTTCCTATCATCCATTTATGATTTTTAATGATTTTACCATTATCTTTGGATTTGTAATCAACTACGTAAACAGTCGTCTTTTTCACGTTATCTATATTGGCTGTAGCACCTTTCATACCAGACATATGACTTGCTTCTAATTTAACAGTATCGCCCTTACTAAATCCATCTTTAGGTGCATCTTTGATCTCTTCATTTACGACCCATTTATGATTGTTTACTTTTTCATTTCCATTTGTGGGTTTATAACTTACAACATAAGCATATGTTTTATACGCACCTTTTACAGTAGCTTCTGCACCTTTCATACCTGGCATATGCCCTGCTGTAATCGTTACTTTATCTCCTACTTTAAATTCACCCTCATTAGTCGATGTCATACCTTCAGGAACTTTACTTTCATCATTATGCTTCATATGGCTCTCACTTTTTTGGTCATTAGTGTCTTTATCTTTTTCATCATTATTGGAGCAAGCTGATAATATTAGTAATGACCCTAATATCATAAAAAATAATTTTTTAATCATAATACAACGCCTACCTTTTATTTTAATTTTAATGTAAAAGCATTAATCGCTACTATAACTGTACTTAAAGACATTAATATTGCTCCTACAGCTGGTGATAATATTAACCCGATAAAAGCTAATGCGCCAGCTGCTAAAGGTACAGCGACAATATTATAACCTGCACCCCACCATAAGTTTTGCACCATTTTTCTCATAGTATTATTTGAAAGGGTCAAGAAATGAATGATATCTGATGGATTACTTTTAACAAGTATGACATCACCTGAATCCACTGCAACATCTGTGCCTGCACCAATTGCTATACCAATATCGGCTCTTATAAGACTCGGCGCATCGTTGATACCGTCTCCGACCATCATGACTTTATTACCGTCACTTTGATAATCTTTTATAATGCTTTCCTTATCTTCTGGCATGAGTTGTGCATGGACATCACTAATACCTAATTCTTTTGCGACAGCGTGTGCCACTTCATTATTGTCACCTGTAAGCATGACTGGTGTAATATTTCTTGATAGTAAATCAGCTACCATTTGTTTTGAGCTTTCTTTAATTTGATCTCCTTGAGCAATCATGCCAATGACTTGTTGATCCTCAATTAAATAGCTGATTGAATTACCTTGTTGAGCTAATTTAGTAAACAAGTCATCGTCATAATTAAGTTTATGTTTATCAAGATAAGAGACATTTGTTATTTTATATGTTTTATTATCAATTAGACCTTCTAATCCGACACCTGGAATATTATTAACGTCTTGTGGATTAGTAAATGAAACATTTTTACTTTTCGCAAAATCAACAATACTTATAGCTAATGGGTGATTAGATTGACTTTCTAATGAGGCGAAAAGGCTTAATATTGTATCATTACTCAAATCATTTTTAAAGCTCTCATAATGATTCACAGAAAAGTTACCCTCAGTTAAAGTACCAGTTTTATCCATCATTACATAATCGATATGTTGAGCTATTTCTACAGACTCTCTATTTTTAATAATTAAACCATTATGTGCACCAATTGAAGTAGAACGTGCAGTGACTAAAGGTATTGCCAAGCCTAAAGCATGTGGACAAGCAATGACTAACACAGTTACAAGACGTTCTAATGCAAAATCAACATCATTTTGAATGAGCATCCAGACAATAAAAGAAATCACGCCCACACTTACAGCAAAGTAGAATAAATAACCCGCTACTTTATCAGATAACAATTCAGCACTAGATTTATCATTTTGTGCTTGATTAACAAGTCCCATAACTTGAGAAAGATATCCATCTTCTCCCACAGCTGTAACCTTGACTTGTATTGTTCCAGACCCATTAATAGAACCCCCGATGACGTTGTCATTTTGATTTTTTTGTACTTTTTTAGATTCTCCAGTGACTAGGGATTCATCTATAGATGTTTGTCCTTGAACGATAATACCATCTGTCGGAATGCTTTCTCCGGCTTTTACTTCGACGATATCATCAGTCATGATGTCTGATATTTTAACTTCTTCGCGTTGGCCATTATCCATAACTTTAATCGCACTATTAGGTAACAGTTCTGCCATTTTCTTTAAAGCATCTCCAGCATTTCCGACAGCATTCATTTCTATCCAATGTCCTAATAACATAATTAAAATTAAGGTTGCTAATTCCCAAAAAAAGTCCATTGTATGACCAGTTGCACTACTAAAGTTATTCATATAAAAAGCATACAAGCTATAAATGTAAGCTACTGAAATACCTAGGGCAACTAAGGTCATCATGCCTGGTTTTTTTGTAGCAATTTCATCTTTACCACCAGACAAGAACGGTTTACCACCATAAAAGAATAAAATTGTACTTAATATTAACACTACCCATTCAGAACCTGGAAATGTGAATTGAAAAGGTAAGTTAACACCCATCATTGGCGATAAAAGAATGATAGGTATTGCAAAAATTAATGAAACAAAAAACTTAACTTTAAAATTTCCATGATGATGTGCATGGCCACTATGATGATGTGAGGCATGGTTATCATGATGCATGTGATTGGAATGATTCATGTGATTTTGATGATTACGCGCTTCACTATTATTCTTCAAATTAACCCCTCCTATTTATGAAAATATTATATTAGCTATACTTATACTATAACACATACCCCCTAGGGGTATAAATGTTTTCGATTTATCTCCATTTATGGATTTATTTATATCATTCCGAAAATGATGTCTACACGTCCTACATTAGACCTTGTCATCGATGTTTAAAACAAGGTTTTAATTAAAAAATCTCATCTGAACTCTCGCATGACAATACACTCTGACCAAGGTTAGCATTATCAACACAAGTCATATATTAATATGCTTAAAGAAAATAACGCATTTCAAAGTAGGTCTAGAAAAGCAAATTGTCTAGATCATGATTTAAAGAAGCCAGTAAATGAATTCATAATAAACTCATTTACTGGCTATTTTTCTAGTATTTATATTCAGTCTCTTCAAACTATATTAATCTTTTTTTAATTCTCAAATTCTACGCCACAATAGAAGCATTTTATTAAATATACTATATATTCAATCAAGTTCAAAATGAATGTTGTCCCACTCCCATGTTTTTAAAATATCAACTTAATAATTGCAACGACGATTAAAATACATATTATCGTTTTTTGAATATAGTCAGGTATTTTCTGGCCCATTTTCATACCTAGAGGCGTAAATAGTATACTACCTAAAATTAACGGTATTGCACTATTGATAGGAATATAACCCTGTAATAATTTAATCATAAATGCTCCAATAGAAGAGATGAATGCAATTATAATACTATTTGTAACCACCATATTCATTGGTAATTTAAATATAACAAGTAGTACTGGAATAATAATAAATGCTCCACCAGCTCCTACAATACCAGATACCAAACCGATGATACCACCTATTGTAATTAAAAGTAGACGATTAAACTTAATATGACTAGTAGATGGTGTGACTTTTATAAACATTAGAATAAGAGCTAGTAATGCAATAATAATATAAACCGTATTAACAAACTGAACATTTATTAAATTCGCTAAGATTGCACCTAGCATACTACCTATTACCATTCCACTTCCCATATTAAGTATAAGCGTTCTAGAAAAATTTTTATTTTTATATGCGTTTAAAGATCCACTCAATGTACTAAAAAACACCTGACTTGAAGTTAATCCTGAAGCAATATAAGCACTATAAGTAGGTAAACCAAATAATGGTGGTAATAATAAGAGAGCTGGGTAAATAACAATGGCTCCCCCTATACCGACTAATCCAGAAATAAATCCTCCTAAGATACCAATAACTAACATTACTATAATTGTTGTTATACTTATCATTTACTTTTTATCAATAATTCAACTGCTTCATTAATTAGTGCCTGAGAATCTTCACTATTTTCTTCAGACATTTTGACGCATTCTACTAAGTTTTCACTAATGATAATACCCATTAACCGTTGAATAGAACTTTTAGAGGCACTTAATTGACTAATGACGTCTTTACAATTTTTTTCTTCCTCCATCATTTTAATGACTCCATTAAGCTGTCCTTGTATGCGATGAATACGATTAATCATCTTTTTATTATATTCCAATATATTTCACTCCACATTTATTTTTAATAATTACATCATATTGATTAAATTTTAGTTTGTCAAATACCCCCATAGGTATTTGACAAACTATCTAATTCGTTATAATATACCCCCATAGGTATTTAAAAGGAGGTAATTATGTCACAATATAAAACGAAACACATTAATGATTTCACTAAAAAAGAATTACAAGAATTGGGTTCTAAGGGTCAATTAATTGACGTTCGACAGCCTGAAGAATTTGAATTAGGACACATTAAAAATACTTTATTACATTCAGTTGAAAATATAGAGACTTTTAAACAAAGCAAAAATAAAACTTACTATATCTATTGTAAAAGTGGTAATAGAAGTAGAAAAGCCAGTCAATTTCTTGCACAACGCGGATACGATGTGGTGAATTTAGACGGAGGTTATACCGCATACGAACAACAACATCATAATGATAATTTATCTAAAGTAAAAGAAGATAGAGAAATTAAAGATAATCGTAAGATGTTCAATTATAGTAATCTACAATGTCCAGGACCTATTGTTAATATTAGTAAAGAAATCAAAAACATCGCTATTGGTGATCAAATAGAAGTTGTTGTGACTGATCACGGATTTTTAAATGATATTAAAAGTTGGGTCAAACAAACTGGACATACACTTGTTAGACTCAATGATTCTGGTAATGAAATTCGCGCTATTATTCAAAAAGAAGAAAATAAAAATATAGAAGTGACACACACGAAAAGTGGAACAACGATTGTTTTATTTAGCGGCGAGCTAGATAAAGCAGTTGCAGCAATGATTATTGCTAATGGTGCTAAAGCTGCAGGTAGAGATGTAACCATTTTTTGCACATTTTGGGGCTTAAATGCACTTAAAAAGATTCAAAATCAACGCATTAAGAAAAAAGGTATCGCAAAACTTTTTGACTTCATGCTTCCAAATTCACCAATTAAAATGCCTATTTCAAAAATGAATATGTTTGGTTTAGGAAATTTAATGATGCGTTATGTCATGAAAAAGAAAAATGTTGATGATTTACCTTCTCTTATCAATCAAGCAGTTGAACAAGGTGTTAAACTTATTGCTTGTACAATGAGCATGGATGTTATGGGCATTACAAAAGAAGAACTACGCGATGATGTAGAATACGGTGGCGTAGGTGCATATATTGGATATACAGAACAAGCTAATCACAATTTATTTATATAATTAGAAAGGAATGATATTATGTTTTTTAAACAATTTTACGATAAACATTTATCTCAAGCATCTTATTTAATCGGGTGTCAAAAAACTGGAGAAGCCATGATTATTGATCCTATTCGTGACTTATCTTCATATATTCGAGTTGCCGATGAAGAAGGTTTAACCATTACTCATGCAGCTGAAACACATATACATGCAGATTTTGCTTCAGGAATTAGAGATGTTGCTATAAAGTTAAATGCTAATATTTATGTATCGGGTGAAAGTGATGACACATTAGGTTATAAAAATATGCCTAACCACACTCATTTTGTTCAACATAATGATGATATTTATGTAGGAAATATAAAATTAAAAGTGCTTCACACACCTGGTCACACGCCAGAAAGTATAAGTTTTTTACTTACTGACGAAGGTGCTGGAGCACAAGTTCCAATGGGACTATTCAGTGGTGATTTTATTTTTGTAGGAGATATCGGTAGACCTGATTTACTAGAAAAAGCGGTTAAAGTAGAAGGATCATCTGAAATAGGCGCTAAACAAATGTTTAAATCGATTGAAAGTATGAAAGACTTGCCAGACTTTATTCAAATTTGGCCTGGCCATGGTGCTGGTAGTCCTTGTGGTAAATCTTTAGGTGCTATTCCAACATCTACGCTTGGCTATGAAAAACAAACGAACTGGGCTTTTTCTGAAAATAACGAAGCTACCTTTATCGATAAACTCATTTCTGACCAACCTGCACCACCACATCATTTTGCACAAATGAAAAAAATTAATCAATTCGGTATGAATTTATATCAACCTTATACGGTTTATCCAGCTACAAATACAAACAGATTAACTTTTGATCTCCGCAGTAAGGAGGCTTATCATGGTGGACATATTGAAGGTACAATCAATATTCCATATGATAAAAATTTCATCAATCAAATTGGCTGGTATCTAAACTATGATCAAGAAATTAACTTGATTGGAGACTATCACCTTGTTTCAAAAGCAACACATACTTTACAACTTATTGGATATGATAATGTGTCTGGATATCAATTACCACAAGCTCAAATTCGGTTCTGTTGCAAAGTTAAAAATCATGTAATATTTATACTGAAAAACGAAAAATAATTAATACTAACAAAACTCTTTACTGTTAAAACAATATTTGCTTTTATAGTTTTGTATAGATGTGCATATAATTTTAACTTTGCAACAGAACCTTTTCTTATATATCCCCTTAATACACGCTATTTTAACCGACAATTTTTCCAAAGTGTTGCATTTTCCAACGACGTAAAACTTTTAATGGTACCGAACGTGGGTATAACTTGTTACATTATCAAATGTAACATTTTAAATATGCTTAATTTGAGGTATCGATTTAATGTAATTGCTCACAAATCATCAACACACTACCCATACTTTAAGCGATATAAATTAATGAAATAGGGGGAAATGTCTTGGCAAAGCTATTATACAAACTAGGAAAATTTATAGCTAAGAACAAATGGCTAAGTGTTATAGGATGGCTTGTTATACTAGGTGTCATTATCACGCCATTAATGATAAACTCACCGAAGTTTGACAGTGACATCACTATGAACGGCCTTAAGTCATTAGACACAAACGATAAAATTAGTAAAGAATTTCATCAGGACAGTGAGAAAGCCTCGATGAAAATAGTCTTCCATTCTAATAAGAATGATGGACTCAATAATAAAGATACTAAGAAAGATATTGAAGATGCTTTAGACAATATCAGACAAAATGATGATTATATCCAAAATATCTCTAATCCATATGACAGTGGACAAGTTAATGATGAAGGCGATACTGCTATCGCTAATGTAAGTTATGTAGTTCCACAAACTGGATTAAAAGATTCTTCTAAACATATCATCGACAAAGAATTAAAAGATGTAACTGACAACCACAATGTGCAAATTGAAAAAACTCAAGGTGGCGCTATGAATGCTGAACCTGGTGGTACATCAGAAATTGTCGGTATTGTCGTAGCATTCGTAATCTTACTTATTACCTTTGGTTCACTTATCGCAGCTGGTATGCCAATTATTAGTGCAATCATCGGTTTAGGTTCAAGTGTTGGTATCATCGCATTATTAACATATATCTTTGATATTCCAAACTTCACTCTTACACTAGCTGTAATGATAGGTTTAGCTGTTGGTATTGACTACTCACTCTTTATTCTATTTAGATTTAAAGAACTTAAGAAAAAAGGTGTCGATACTGTAGAAGCTATCGCAACAGCAGTGGGTACAGCAGGTAGTGCTGTAATATTCGCTGGTCTTACAGTTATGATTGCTGTTTGTGGTTTATCACTTGTAGGAATCGACTTCTTAGCGGTTATGGGATTCGCTTCAGCGATTAGTGTGTTATTTGCGGTATTAGCAGCATTAACACTATTACCTGCCCTAATCAGTATCTTCCATAAAAGTATTAAAATTAAAGATAAACCATCTAAAAGTAAAGACCCTAAAGATCATCCTTGGGCAAAATTTATTGTTGGTAAGCCAGTTATCGCTGTTATTGTAAGTTTAATTATTTTAATTTTAGCTGCTATACCAGTCAGTGGCATGCGTTTAGGTATTCCAGATGATAGTTTAAAACCAACTGACTCATCAGAATACAAAGCCTATAAATTAATCTCAGATAATTTTGGCGAAGGTTATAACGGACAAATTGTCATGTTAGTAAATACAAAAGATGGTGGAAGTAAAAGCACTATCGAACGTGACTTAAATAATATGCGTAGCGATTTAGAAGACATTGATAATGTTGATACAGTTTCAAAAGCACAACTAACCGACAACAACAATTACGCATTATTCACAATCATTCCTGAAAAAGGACCGAACTCACAGTCAACAGAAAATCTAGTATATGATTTACGTGATTATCATAGCCAAGCGCAAGAAAAATATGACTATGGCACTGAAATTTCAGGACAAAGTGTTATTAACATCGATATGTCAGAAAAACTAAACAACGCTATTCCAGTATTTGCAGGCGTTATCGTTGTATTAGCATTCTTCTTATTAATGATTGTATTCCGTTCAATCTTAGTTCCATTAAAAGCAGTACTAGGCTTTATCCTTTCATTAATGGCTACACTAGGTTTCACAACATTAGTCATTCAACATGGCTTTATGGGTAGCTTATTTGGTATTGAAAACACAGGACCATTACTTGCATTCCTTCCAGTAATCACAATTGGATTGTTATTCGGACTTGCCATCGACTACGAGCTCTTCTTAATGACACGTGTACATGAAGAATACAGTAAGACTGGCGACAATGATCATTCAATCCGTGTAGGTATCAAAGAAAGTGGACCTGTTATCGTAGCTGCTGCACTTATTATGTTCAGTGTATTCATCGCATTCGTCTTCCAAGATGACAGTGCAATTAAGTCAATGGGTATCGCATTAGGTTTCGGTGTGTTATTCGACGCATTCGTCGTACGTATGACATTAATTCCAGCATTGACGAAACTCTTTGGTAAAGCTTCATGGTACCTTCCTAAATGGTTAGGTGCAGTATTGCCAAACGTTGACGTTGAAGGTAAAGCTTTAGAAGAAGATAAACATCACGACACATCTTCTGAAAAAGGTCATGTCAACGATAAAAATAATGAATACGCTAGACAAGACAAAGATAACTATGTTTATCAAAATGACAAACGTAACCACAATCGCAATTATAATGACGAAGATTATAACCGTTCTGTGCATTTAGATAATCATCATGACCAGCATCATCGCCAACATCATTATGATAATCAACGTGATGATATCGACTATGAATCACTTTATACTCAAGATGGCGACCATACTCATCATGATGAACGTAATTATAATGATCGACACTATCAAGACAATTACGATAGTAACGATGATTATCGTCATAACAATCATGATCATCAAAATGATAACCATGATTATCATGATTCAAATTTCGATAAAACAACAAACTTATACAAAGAATTAACTGATAGCAATATTGATCAAGATGTATTGTTCAAAGCATTAATGTTATACGCTCGTGAAAACAACAAAGGTGTTTACGATAGATATAACCGATCATCTCAACATCGTCATGATGACGAGCTTAGAGACTAATATTAAAAAGGAGGAAACACGTTATGTTAAAACGACGTAGTTCGAAATTCTTAGGACTACTAGCTACACTAGCCTTAGCCATAGTGCTAAGTGCTTGTGGTAATAGTGGTAGCAGTAGTGGTTCATCAGACGATAGTCAAATATCACTTGGTAATAAAGAAATCGAAATACCTTATATCGCGAGTGATAATTCAACACCACGTTCACTAGTTATAGCAGAAGTATTGAAAAAAGCAGGTTATGATGTAACAACTACACCAGTAACAGCAAGTGGCCCGTTATATGCTGCTGTATCAGAGAACTCTGATTCATTCCATGAATCAGGTATCTTCCCTACTACTGATAAAAGTTACTATGATAAGTTCAAAAGTAAATTAACAATTTATGATGATAAACATTTAATTGATAACGCAAAAGTAGGTTTAGCCGTGCCTAAGTACGTGCAAGATGTCGACTCAATTAGTGACTTAAAAAACAGTGACTTCGGAAAATCTGTAGATTGGACAATTCAAGGCACAGACGCACGTAATGGCGTTATGCAAGAAACTAAAGATGAACTTGATAGTGACAACTTGGATAAATATAGCTTGAAAGAAAGTTCTGACCAAGACCAATTCAAGAAAATTCAATCTGCTTTTAAACAACAAGAACCTATCGTCTTCACAGCAATGGAACCTAGCTGGTTCTCTAAAGAATTAGACGTTAAAATGTTGAAAGATCCAGACAACATTTATGGTAATAATAATCAACATATTGACTTAGTATTTAACAAAGACTTTAAAGAAGCACATCCAGCTGCATACACAATTGCAACACGTATGGCAGATGATTGGAGTAAATCTGACGAAGACAAATTAGCTAAAAAAATCTTTGTTGATAACAAAAATCCAGAACAAGTAGCTAAAGACTATGTAGATGATAATGATAATAAAGTAGATGAATGGTTAGAAGGTATTGAGACTAACTAATTACAAAGTTAAGAAAGACAAATAAAGAATATGCTCGTTTGGTGTAGCATATTTAAAACTCATAATGCAAATTTACAGTAGCAAATCGAGTTGAGAAGGCGCTTAAGACAAACTCTTCTCAATCGTAGCTATTATTGCGAGGGGGTGAAACTAAACTCAGTTTCGCTCCCACTTTTTTATATCGCTCCTATAGTATTAAACGTTTCAAATAACTTATTTACTCTTTTTTTATAAACAAATTTAAACGTAGTATCAGTTATTATGTTTGGAAAAATCAACTTTATTGTGATAAATTACTCTTATTACGTCAGGCTATCTGACTAGATTAAATAAATAGGAGAATCAGATAATGCCGTCAGCAAATCAAAAGCGCATGATTAAACATATTCATGAAACAGTGTTTATACTTTTACATGATTATCATTTTGATGAAATCACGGTTCAAAAAATATGTGATATTGCAGAAATCAACCGCAGTACGTTCTACAGATACTTCCAAGATAAATATGAATTACTCTACACTTTACCTGACTTTATTACACAACAAATTATAGCTAAAGGTGACACATCAGCAGACATTACAACCCCTGAATCATTTGAAGACTTTATCTATTACATTGGTAATAATAAAAAGATTTTTAAGCATCTATTAGTTTCGTCTCGACAGGCAGATGTATTTAGAAGTTTAACGAATGTGAGTCGCGAAATGATGTTAAATAACTCAACTCGTAAGCGTAACCCCTTAGCGCAAAAGATTAGAGAAAGTAAACATCCTGAAATTGTAGCTGACTTTTACAGTAGTGGTGTAATAGAAGTACTACGACGTTGGGTAGAAAATGACTATAACTATACAGTTGAAGAAGTGTTTGAAACATTAAATAATGTGCTTGAAACATCATTATATTGTTATGATAAATAAAAGCAATCTCACATAAATTAAGAGTGAGATTGCTTTTTTGTCATTTGCGTTTTTTAACGTCTACTGTCTTATAAACCATAAAAATACTATTAGCTATGATTAATAATGCTAGAATGACCATTGGCCAAATACCTATATTAATCATATTAAATATGATTCTGTTGCAAAGTTGAATTTATAGTATAATTTTAACAAAAAGGAGTCTTCTGTATGAACTATTTCAGATATAAACAATTTAACAAGGATGTTATCACTGTAGCCGTTGGCTACTATCTAAGATATGCATTGAGTTATCGTGATATATCTGAAATATTAAGGGAACGTGGTGTAAACGTTCATCATTCAACGGTCTACCGTTGGGTTCAAGAATATGCCCCAATTTTGTATCAAATTTGGAAGAAAAAGCATAAAAAAGCTTAGTACAAATGGCGTATTGATGAGACATACATCAAAATAAAAAGAAAATGGAATTATTTATATCGTGCCATTGATGCAGAGAGACATACATTAGATATTTGGTTGCGTAAGCAA
>NZ_KV821161.1:115482-133208 GCF_001815595.1 Staphylococcus sp. HMSC070D05
AGATCAGGCACCTTCAACGAAGGTCGCAATGGCTAAAGTCATTAAAGCTTTTAAACTTAAATCTGACTGTCATTGTACATTGAAATATCTGAATAATCTCATTGAGCAAGATCACTGTCATATTAAAGTAAGAAAGATAAGATATCAAAGTATCAATACGGCAAAGAATACTTTAAAAGGTATTGAATGTATTTACGCTCTATATAAAAAGAACCGCAGGTCTCTTCAGATCTACGGATTTTCGCCATGCCACGAAATTAGGGATATGTTAGCCAGTTAAGGGAACAACGACATGATAAAATGGTAGTTAGCTATATTTTTCTAACTTTGCAACAGAACCAGCATTACTATCCTATAATTTACGACCATTTAGTAAAGAATTAAAATGTCTTTTTAGCACTAATAATAACTATAATAACTGCAATATAACTACATATTGAAAGTAATGATGTATCCATACCATAGTTTCCACCTGTAATTAGTACATTTTTTGTATCTAATATATACTGATATATTCCCCAATGATCATCTTGAGTTGTAATATTTAATAAACCATTTATATTCCAAAGCATATGTAATATAGCAGAGGCCCATATACTATTAAACGTCCATGCAGTCACTGCATACATTATTCCAGCAATTGAGCCACCTATAAGTAGTAATAATAAATTTTCTCCCTTTAACTCTCCATTAAATAGATGAACGAGAGAAAATAAAATCGAGGGTATTATAATTCCAAATAAAATTCCATATTGTTTTTCAAAGTATCTCATTAGTATTCCTCGAAATACCATCTCTTCTAATATAGGTGCAGCAATACCAGTAATTAAAAATGCGCTAAAGAACATCTCCATAAATCTGACGCTTGTTGAATAATGAGGTACTATCAATTTACCAGGAATAAATAATATATATATTAAATCAATTACTAATATCAAAATTAATCCTATAAGAAAACATGACTTAAAAAATTTTACTGGTATTATTCTATACTCTCTCATATTGCTTTTAAGAACAATTTCAATGAACCATTTTACTGAAAAATATGAAAGTACTATATATGTTAATGCATGTAAAATATATTCAATACTCCAAATGCTCGCAATATGCCAAAGCATTGAAATATTTTGAACAACAACAGACAATACAAAACATAATAAAATAATTAATAATGTCTTTAATAATTTTTTGATTTTCATAATAAAACCTCCCAAAATATTTGAGAGATACTTACATTAGTTTGAAAAAATTTGTCCTATTGTTCCACAAATTATAATTACTATAATAATAATTACCCACCATTTTTCAGACATAAATGCCCAAAAGTTCATTTCATAATAGTTTTTATTATCTTTTTTAATACTATTGTCACTTCCTGTAATGAGATAGTCTGTACTAACAGAAAATAATTGTGACAATTGCATAAGCATATTTAAGTCTGGCTCTGAAATACCTTTTTCCCATTTAGAAATTGTTTGTCTTGAAGTATTTAATTTTTCAGCTAGCTCTTCTTGTGTATAATTATGTTGCTTGCGTAAACCCTTTATTTGTTTACTAATCATAATGTAAGTCATCTCCTAGCTTCATTTTAAAGTGATCGAGGCTATCAATCTGTCCTCAAATTGTAGCATTCTGGAACTATATTGTTGCAATTTGATTATAAGTATTTACATTTTAGTTTACAAAGCTATAGTTTAGCATTATTGTAGGTTAACTACATTTTATAGGAGATACTATATACTTAATCAATTTCAAAATAAGTTATACGCAACTTATTTTTTAGTTTTATTTGTGGTACGCTTCTGCGTATCGGTTAATGATGCGGTTTATTTTTAATTTTTTATACCCAAATGATTTTTAACAGATGACTCTCATAGTCGCTTCTAAAATAACACGTTCTTGAAAAATTGGAATCACTAAGTAAACAAATTTTTCAAATGATTCTGGATACGTTGGTGCCATCAACATAAAACCATCGCACGCTTCTTTTTCAAACCATTCGATCATTTCATCCGCCACCTGTTCCCACTATTGCCTTGTGCCCTATCCAAGTACCAAAACGATCTAATAAATCTCTTAATGTAAGATGCTCAGTCTTAACTACACGTTGTATAGCTTTATATACTGATTTTACGACTTTTTCCTATAATGTTTCATAATCTGGTAAGGACGGTACAACTTCATCCAGTTTACTTTCACTTATATCTAAGTCAATGACTTTAGATAATTGTTTCTTGCATTTTTCGAGTGGCATCATATCATCTAATTGATGCTTAAGTTTTTACGCGTTCCTTCTTATCTTCATAAGCATAAACAGTGATACCAGGTAATACAAGAGGTGGTTGACGATTTACTTCCATGGCACTTTGATGAATGTTTTGTCTGAACTGTTGTTCATCTTGTAAACTCCACGCAATTGAAAAAATAGCATCCACGTATCGCACTGCTAAATCACGACCTGGGATGGAAGTTCTGAAATAAACGTGGTCGGCCATATTTGGGTGTTTGAATGTCAATAGCCCCGTCAACTTGAAAATACTTTTCCTGATAATGAAGTGGATGAATATACTGATTATCTAATTTTGCCCCAATACAGCTATGAGATATTTGATGTAAACTCGAAAGCATATATGCTGCAAGATAAGGTTCATAAAAAGAAGAAATGGTATCTATCAAACCAATTGGATGTGTTTCACGTGAAATTGCTGCAAGCACCATTAGTGTTTCAAAATAATAAGAAATATTGTCCGTTTCTTCTCCAGAAATATATTGATCGTCACCTAAGAAGAATACATCCAGTTTACTTTTTTCAGCTAATTTCGTTAATTTAATTTGAAATCAATATCTCCCACTTCTTCAACATATAAATTTAGAGTCTCCATGACGCAGGATGTAAGAGCTAAAACAGATAAATGCATGTGTTTCATTATCATTAATCCCTTCACTGTAAAATAAAAATAACATTTTAATTTATGTTTATTATAAATAAATAAAATTTTATAACATTTATTAAATGTTTTTTTAAAGTGTTTACATACAAGACTAATAAATTATTTCGAATAGTTACAGTTTTAAAAATAATTTTAAAAAATTAACAGGTTATAATGAAGTCAAACTAGTTGCTTATATATTTATAGATACGTAATCCACTTCGTATTAACCAATTATATTGAGGTACTTGTACTAATTAAGGTATTCATTTTCTAATTTTTCCAAAAAAAAACCGATTAATGTTGTAAGCGTATACATTTATAATGTAATTAAATAAGACAGGAGGTTTTATAATGACTAATTGGTTAGGTTTAAACAAAAAAGTAGTAATAGTTACTGGAGGTAGTTCGGGTATAGGACATGCCATTGTTAAAGAACTTTTAGAACAAGGGGCTGTTGTATATAATGCAGATTTAAATAATAATAATATCAATAATGAAAATTATCATTACTTTAACGTCGATGTGACTAATAAAAGCTCTGTAAAACAAGTTGTTGATAATATTTTTAATACAGAAAAGAAAATTGATGTATTAGTAAATAATGCTGGAATTAATTTACCTCGTACTCTCATTGATTCCAAAGAAGAACATCCTGAATATGAAATTAACGAAAGCGATTTAGATAAAATGTTTGCTGTTAACTTAAAAGGACCCCTATGGTTTAGTCAAACAGTTGGCAAATACTTTATCAAACAAAATGAAGGGAAAATAATAAATATCTCTAGCGAAGCTGGTCAGGAGGGATCTGAAGGACAAAGTATCTATTCTGCAACCAAAGCAGCATTAATCGGTTTTACCAGAAGTTGGGCAAAAGAACTTGGTAAATATAATATAAACGTTGTGGCTATTGCACCTGGTATTATTGAAGAAACTGGTCTACGTACCAAAGAATATGAAAAAGCTCTAAGTTATAGTAGAAATATTTCAGTTGATCAATTAAATGGTGATTATTCTAAATCAATTCCTATAAAAAGAGTGGGAAAATTAACAGAAATTGCTGACTTAGTTTGTTATTTAAGTTCTGATCGTTCTAGTTATATAACTGGAACAACTATTAATATTTCAGGTGGTAAATCAAGAGGATAGTCACATACAGAAAGTGAGGAATATTATGAGGCTAAATGAGAAACATATACGTTTATTAAAACTGTTGTTAAACGATAGTATTTCTCTTGACCGGTTATCCTTTGAAATCAATATTTCGAAAAAAAGCATTGTTACCTATATAGGTCACCTGAATAATTACTTTAATAATGAAATGGAAATCTATAAAAAAGGGAATCAATTTAACCTTTTAATTAAAAACGAAGATCATTTTTTTAAAAAATTAAAAGATTTAGAAGAAGAATTAAACAATAAACTAAATAAAGATAACAGTCTTATTAATAATGTGTTATCTGTTTTGTTAGATAATCATCCTGTACTTATAGATGATTTAGCAGAAAGATTCTATGTCAGTAAAGATGTCATTCATAATATAATTAATGAAATAAGAAAAACTTCTAGAACATATGATGTAAAAATCATAGGAAAACCTAATGTAGGATTATACTTAAGTGGTGAAGAATATAATATTAGAAAACTGGTTATAGATCATTTTCCTGGTAGTGTTAAAAATATTTCACTAAACGAAAAATTACTTAATGAATTTCTATATTTATCTAAAGAATTAAAACTTGATAATAATACTTATGAAAGCTTAAAAACTGCACTTAAAGTAACAATAAAAAGAATTAAAAGTAATTGCTTCATGAGTAGCAAATCATTAAATTACTCATATATATATGAGTCTTTAGAATATAAAAGTTTAAAATTCACTACAGATTATCTAAAAAATATCAATAGTCATATTAATAGTAAAGAAGAGATTTTAATTCTAGTAACTCAGTTAATAGGAAGAAGAGCAACATTTCTTGATGAAATAATTTCTTCTAATGATGAAAAGATAATTAATCAAATAATTACTCAAACTATTAAAGATGTTAAAAAATATTTTAACATCCAAATTGATAAAAGTTTATTTAGCAAGGATATACGACTTCATATTAAACATTTAATCAATCGACTTATTTTTAATATAAAAATAAAAACTGATATTGGTTTAGACATTAGTAGTCAATTCCCCTTTGCATTTGAATTATCTAAAGTTCTAGGTAGTAATATTTCTAAAGTCGCAAATATTGAAGTTTCAAAAGATGAGCTAAACTATTTAACTATATATTTTAGTGTTTATCTAGAAAGATTAGAACAGAATTTAAATGATATAAAAACGATAATTCTTATTACTCAAGAAGGATTAAGCGTTAAGAAACTCTTAATAAATAATATAAGTAATATATTTGGAAATACTATAAATATAAATACAATTGATCGCTACGAAGATTTAAATAATATTGAGAACGATTATGATTTGATTATATCTACAATTATTAATAGAAACAGTACTGATAAGGTTATTTATATTGATAATCCTTTTGATAGAAATCTTTTGAAATCCAAAATAGAACAATTTTTAATTTATAAAGAATATTTAATTAAAAATAATTTTAGAAAGCCTATAATTTTAGATTTTGTTACAGAAAGTGATTTTTATATTTTCAATGATAATCTTTATTATCAACAATATATTGATTATTTAGCTGATGAACTTATAAAAGAAAATAAAGTAACTTCCCATTTTAAATATAAACTAAACAAACGAGAAAAAAAAAGTAATACGGTAACTGGGCATTTAGGTTTTCCACACACTGGATATAATGGAGATGATATATGTATAAAAATAGCTTTTTTAAATACTCAATGTTTAGACTATAAAGATTTAAAAATTATAATTTTAGTAGCTACACCAGATAGTATGAAAAATGAATATTTACTAATAAAAATTTATGAAGAAATACTTTCTATTGCTAGTAATAATTACCTAATAAGTAAATTGCAAAATCATAATAATTTTCAAGATTTCTCAAAAACTTTAATTGAAGAAATGAGTGAGTAGTATGCTTTTTATTACCTTAATTATATTGGCTGCAATCGGTTTTGTGGTCCAATACATCTTAGGTTACTTTCAAATAAAAAATTTCACTAAAAATTATATTGAATTAAGAAGTAATGGTAGGGTTGCTATTGGAAGAAGACCATCTATATTTAAATCTGGAACCTTAGTACTATTACAATTGAATAATCGTAATGAAATAGTTAAAGGTAGATACATGCAAGGAGTCACAGTTTTTTCAAAATTTAAAACGTTAAAAGGAATTGATGGATATAACATCAAAAAATTGTGTCATACGGATTTAACACAATACAATAAATTGCTTGTTAAAGCTATCTTAGATGCGCAACATACTTTTAATGTAATTGAGAGCGGCGGTGAAATTGAAAAAATACCATCGCCTTTAATGAAAGTAGTTAAGAAAGTAAATAATATCTTCAAAAATGAAAGGGGAGAAAAATATGGAGTACATCGTTAAATTTGCAGAAGGATTTATTCATTTATTCAAAACAGGAGCAAATACGTTTATTGATTGGATGGGGAGCATCGTTCCTTTAGTACTAATGTTATTAATAGCAATGAACACAATTATTCAACTTATTGGGGAAGAAAAAATTAATAAAGTTGCACAAAAATCATCAAATAATCCATTTATGAGATATTTAGTTTTACCATTTTTAGGATCGTTCATGTTAGCTAACCCTATGGTTCATTCTTTAGGAAGATTTTTACCAGAAAAATATAAACCGAGTTATTTTGCTTCTGCAGCACAATTTGCTCATACTAGTAACGGTATTTTTCCGCATATAAATCCAGCTGAGCTATTTATATTTTTAGGTATAGCTAATGGAATTGAAAAGTTAGGTTTACCAACTACTGATTTAGCTGTTAGATACTTATTGGTTGGTTTATTAATGAATTTTATTGGCGGATGGGTAACTGATTTCACAACAAGTTTTGTTGAAAAACAACAAAAGGTAAAACTTAGTAAAGAAGTTAACTTAGAAAGTTAGGAGGGTAAATCATGAATAATACAGTAAAAATTAATAAAGGACCTGGAGGATTTGGCGGCCCCCTTACAATCAAAGTCAATGGTGATAAAAATAAGCTGGTTTATATTACCGGAGGACATAAACCAGAAATTGTCGATAAAATTGCCGAAATAACTGGCGCAGAAGTAGTTAATGGTTTTGAAACATCTGTGCCTGAAGAAGAGATTATGGCTGTGATTATAGACTGCGGTGGGACATTAAGATGCGGTATATATCCTAAAAAAGGTATACCTACAATTAATATTATGGCTACTGGAAAAAGTGGTCCATTAAGACAATATATAACAGAAGACATTTATGTTTCTAATGTTGGAATTAATCAAGTATCCAAAAACGATTCTGAAGAAGTAATGAATAATACCTCAGACAAGACTCAAAACATTAAAGATGTTAATGAAGAAAATACAAATAATACATCAAAATATTCTAAAGATAAAAAAATAATGGAAACACGAGCTGAAGAAGAAAACAAATCACTTTTAACAAAAATTGGTTTAGCAGCAGGTAAAGTGATAAATACTTTCTATCAAGCAGCTAGAGATGCTGTCGATGTCATGCTACATACGGTAATTCCATTTATGGGTTTTGTCGCTTTATTAATTGGAATTATTCAAGGATCTGGTATAGGAAATTTATTTGCTAAAATCATGTCGCCTCTCGCTGGTAATATTTGGGGACTATTAGCAATTGGTTTTATTTGTTCATTACCATTCTTAAGTCCTTTACTAGGCCCTGGTGGAGTAATTGGACAAGTATTAGGCACTTTAATAGGCGTAGAAATCGGTAAAGGTAATATACCTCCCCACTTAGCTTTACCAGCTTTATTTGCAATAAACACTCAAAATGCAGCAGACTTTATTCCTGTTGGATTAGGACTAGCTGAAGCTGATACAAAAACAATTGAAGTAGGTGTTCCATCAGTTTTATATTCACGATTTCTAAATGGCGTTCCACGGGTATTTGTAGCCTGGTTAGCTAGCTTTGGACTTTATAAATAAGAAAGGAGAATATGTATGTATAAAACATTAGTAAAAAAAATTGGTGAAGAAGCAGAGGCATTCAAAGATGAAAAAATGATTATTTTATTTGGTGAGAACGCCCCAGAGGAATTAGTTGACTTTTGCTATACAATAGAGGTTAACAATTTAAGTAATGAAATTTCAGAAGACCAATACGTTTATTTCGATAATAATGCATATAAAATTACAAAAGTTGGCACATCAGTTAATAAAAACTTAAGAGATCTTGGACATATTACTATTAAATTTGATGGTAGTATTAGCGCTGAACAATCTGGAACTCTATATGTAGAAAATAAAGAGATGCCTAAAATTCAAGAAGGAACAGTAATTAAAATAGAAAATTAAAAAAACTAAAAAACGTTTATAGCGTAATTTTGAATAATACTATAAACGTTTTTTTAGTTTTAATATTACATTTTATTAAAATTTTTGAAGTACACTCATCCCTATTATCAATTTATTAAATCTAATTTTTATCTTAATCATTTAATTCGTGACTTTTCAATCATCTTGTTTTAAATTCAATTTTTAATATATTATAAAATAATTCATTAAGTAAATTTCGAAATTAAATTCTTTTGTCCTATCAAAATTATTATATTTGTTTACAATATTAGTACTTATTTATTAAATCTTTTATTTTCATGAACGCTCATTTCCAGTTTCAACTGTAGTAACACATCATTAGCAGCAAATCCTTCTTTTACACGCTTATGAAAATCACTTATACCTTCAAACACTTTTGCTTTAACGTGTTTGTTATGTTCGTCTCGTTCAAATGGTTTATCATATTGTTTTATAAATGAAGATATTATATCTAACTTTTCTGTAGGTATAGTATTCTGAGTATTATCATAAAAATTATTTGAATAATCTTTTTTCCATGTATTTACAACATCAAATAAATTACCAAATAAATTATTATACATATCATTTGAAATGTAGGCGAATTCACTTCTTAATATAGTCGTTAATTCGTTATTAAGTGTATTTAAGTTCTCAATATAATTAAAATGATTTTCCACATTCATATAGCCGAATTTAGATAATATAACAAATTGAATTAATTGTTCGATATATTCGTTCTCATCTTCGCTAATTTCTTTATTTTTTAATCCTCCAATATAATCAAACGAATCACGGATTCTCCATGTTATATCGTCTACTCTTTCTATAAAATCACTGAATGAATCTGTAAATTCATGATATTTATTTTTCATTCCTTTTGTTATCTTTTTGCTAGAATCATAGTAATTTTCAGCATTTATATATTTCATATATGAATGATTTAATAAATTCACATAAGTTACTGCAATGATAAATTCGTGTATTTTAAGTTTATTTCCCTGCTTAAAATTGGACTTTGTCCATTTCTGTCCCTTCTTGAAATTATTAAAGTCACTACCATGATTAAAATAGAAATTTATGACCTCATTTTTAGTAATTAAATAATTATCACAGTCAAACACTTTATTACTTATATACTTATTTACATAAGCATATAAATCAAATGGGCTTGTATTTATACCATCTGAACATTCACTTACAATTGGTTTAATATTTGACTCCCAAAATTTCTTTTGGTTCTCACTTACAATGTTAAATAGCGCTTTGTAATTGTCAGTATTACTTATTTCATCTAAAATTCTAAGTAATTTTTCCTCGTCTATTTCTTCATAAAGAATATTTGTATCGTATATATCAAAATTGTAAAATAACATATTATCATCTTTCATATCTAAACGGACGACATCATTACTACTCTCCCCTCTAAATTGATTATCTATGATAATATTTTTCATATATTTTTCTATTCTTTGTTCTTCATTTTTGTGTTCATAGGTATGCGTAAATAGATATTTTAAAAATTGATAAATTATTTCTGTACCTCTAAATATTCTTCTCGTTTCTTCAACAAACATAAACCATTCGTAATAGCTCGATCGATCTAATTCTGATACCTTTATAAATTCACCCATTCCATCTAAATATCTAGTAACTAATATGTCTGCTGCTATATAACTTCCACTTATTTTAATAATTGGAGGTATATCACTATCATTTATTACAACTCTATCTTGTTTAACATAATAGCCCGTACTAACATTTCCACGTTCAACTTTGCATGATATGTCTGCAACAGCCTCCCAATTATTAATTGATTTTATACAATAACGATGTAAATATTCTAAAAAATCATACACTTTGATTTCCTCTTTTCTAACTTGTCAAGCGAAAAGGCTTGCATTTATATGTTCGTCTTTTGCTAAATACTATTCGAGCAATAAAGACAGGACACCTCTATTATAAGCAATGTAATCTTCTGAAAAAAACAGAAGATAGAATTAATTAATAATAATCAGGAGGAATTCAAATGTCTTACAAGCAAGAAGATGATTTTAAAAAATTAAAAAATAGAATTTTAGGTATTTCAATTAATTTACCGGAAGGACAAACATTTACTTTCCATGACTTGAACCGTCGTGCAAATGTATCGTGTTCTAAAGCAGTACAACAAAATGTTGGGCGTTGGTTCGCATATTTTGTAAAACATGCGCCAAATGTCCCATTTATCGTTATCGGTAAGGATACTCATGGACACTTAGTTTATCTTAAAACAGGTCCTAATCCACAGCATAACAGCAACCCTTCGAAAGGAGGTGTTCGCTAATGAGTCATCATGACATTTTTAGACTAGGTCTATACCATTTAGATACAATGGGTTGGCATAAAACTATTCTACCTAAAAAAGATGGAGATGAGAAAAAAGTGGTGACTATGTCTAGTTGTATCGCTGTTGAAGCTAAATTTTGGCATGCCTCAGAAAATACAGAAAAGATAATTATTTCTAACGGTAAAGATAAAGAACATACATTTGAATCTGATATTTTAACAGCTCGAAAGTTACCTTCCTTGATTAAATATGGTCACAGTATCAATGAAAATTATATAAAAGATTTGAGCTATGCACTACAATTAATGCGCGATGAACTGCCCACTTCTGATTTATATGATGGCTCGGGCATTATAGAAACACCCCACGGTTATATTGTAATGATAGATACCATTTATACATCTAAACAATATGATCAATTATCATCTTTAGACCCTATTGTCGATAGTGCTTATCCATTAGAGCCTAAAGGTACATTTAAAGATTGGTTAAATATGTATATTAACGAAGTCAAAGGTCATCTTCTTCTAGAGTTAGCGGTCGTATTTGGAATTTCTGCCTTAGTGACAAGCTTTCTGAAGTACAAACGTGAAATCGAATTTGCAGGAATTATCTTTAGTTTTACAGGCCAGTCATCAACTGGTAAATCAACAGCAGCAGCTTTAGCAGTATCCGTCGCTGGAAATCCAACTAAAGGTAATCAAACACTTTTTCGAGGTTGGAATGCCACACGTAATGCACTTGAAAGTTACTTGAGTAACAATTTTGGTATACCTATTGTATTTGATGAACTCTCATCAGCAACTTTTAAAGATACAACGGGGTTATTGTACTCTATCGCTGAAGGTCAAGGGCGTCAACGTTCCAATGTACACGGAGAAGTTAAAACGCCTAAGAATTGGGGCACTTCTGTGATTTCAACCTCTGAATACAGTATCTTTACTGATTCTGCTCAAAACGATGGATTACGTGTAAGAACCATCGAGATTAATGAACAATTTACTACAAATGCGACCAATGCTGACAATATCAAAAAAGCTGTGGCACTAAACCATGGTCATGTTTTACCGTTAGTAGCTCAATACCTTATAAATCGTGAAGATGAAGTTATTCAATGGTTTTACAAGGAAGTAGATTGGTTTGAAGCTAAATTGAACAGTGAAACAAACAATACAGGTATTCGTATGTTTAAGCGTTATGCAGTCATTACAACATCTGCGAAAATATTAGGTCGTGTTTTAGCTACAGATATTGATATCGCTAAAATCAGAGACTACTTTATTGATTATCATGCTCATACAGTCTCTGAACGATCACTGGCAGATAAAGCAATCGAAGTCATTACGCAATTTGTAGCACAAAACCGTGGTAAATTTTCTGATGACAAAGCGTTAAAGAATATGATGGAGAACCATGGACTAATTGCCTTAAAAGATGAGTATATCGAAGTCAAAATCATTGCGTCTGTATTTAAAAATATGTTGATAGAGAATCACTTCCAAGATGTTAATAATGTTGTTAATGCACTAAGGGATAAAGGATTTATCGAATCTGACCATGATCGAATTACAACAAAAAGAACAGTCAAAGATGACAATGGCAAAAAACAGTCACTTGTCTTTTACCATTTAAAGCTAGATTCAAAATATGCGTCTATTTTTGGTCTAACTAAAGATGCTGAACCTATTAAAGCTGAAATTAACTTGGATAACAAAAAGATACTTGAATCATGGAAAAAACAGAACGATGATTTAATTGATTTTTAATAACTTAAAGATGAAATCGTACAGGAGTAGATAAAATGGATGAATTGATTGAATTACTAGCTGATTTAGTTGTTGAAGAAATTAATCATGCTGATGACTAATAATAACGCCCAACACCAGCAGGTGTTGGGCTTATCTATAAATTCGTTCATAAATATATATTATCACTTTGGAAGGAGGAAATACGATGAAACAAGCAATAGGTTACTTACGACAGAGCACTACAAAGCAACAATCCTTAGCAGCACAAAAACAAACCATCGAGGCATTAGCCAAAAAACATAATATTCAATACATTACCTTTTATAGCGATAAGCAATCAGGACGCACTGATAAGCGGAACGGTTACCAACAAATTACTGAACTGATTCAACAAGGACAATGTGATGTATTATGTTGTTACAGATTAAACCGACTTCATCGCAATCTTAAAAATGCATTAAAACTCATGAAATTGTGTCAAAAATACCATGTCCATATCTTAAGCGTTCATGATGGCTATTTTGATATGGATAAAGCATTCGATCGGCTCAAACTCAATATTTTCATCAGCTTGGCCGAACTAGAATCTGATAATATAGGCGAACAAGTCAAAAATGGAATCAAAGAAAAAGCGAAACAAGGTAAAATGATTACAACACATGCACCCTTTGGGTATCACTATCATAATGGTACTTTCACGATAGACACAGTAAAAGCACCAACAATAAAAGCTGTATTCAATTATTACCTTCAAGGTTATGGTTATAAAAAAATTGCGCAATACTTAGAAGCTGATGATAACTTCATTAATCGCAAGCCTTATCAAGTGCGTAATATTATCCTCAACCCTAATTACTGTGGCCGTGTTATCAATCAATACGGACAATATGAAAACATGTTCCCAGCTATTGTCAGTACAACGATATACGAAGAAGCTCAAGTTACCCGAACTCAGAAACAAGTAAAACGTAAGCCGTCAGAAAATCAACTCAAACAAAAAATCAAATGTCCTTATTGTCATTCGACACTCACAAACATGACTGTCCGCAAACCAGATCATTCATTGCGTTACTATGTCTGTCCGCAAAATATGAATAATGCTCGCTTTGTTTGTGAATTTAAAGGAATCAACGCACAAGAATTAGAAACAAGTGTTTTAGCGACTTGTCAGGACTTCTTTCAAAATCAACAGCTCTATTCAAAAATAAACCATACTATTCAACAACGACTCAAAAGACAAAGAGATGTAGAAACTAAAACTACACTCAATCACGAGCAGCTGATAGAAAAATTAGCCCAAGGCAAAATTGATGCAGAAACGTTCAGAGAACAAACGCAATCATTACATCAACAATCAAAACCTATATCATCAATCAGTGCGTATCAAATTCGAAAAGCTTTCCAAAACATCATTCAACAACGTTTCACACTAAACATGTTGTACCCCTATATTGATGAAATTAATATTTCTAAAAATAAAAGCCTCGCTGGCATCTATTTCAAAAACGAACCACTGAATATTGTAAAGCAGACTATGAAATGATCAATTGTATAATTAAAGAAAGGATAGATTATAATGGATAAAATGAAGAAAAAGCTTGTAGGAGGCTACATTCGCGTATCCACAGAGAGACAAGTAGAGGGTTATAGCATCGAGGGACAAATTACACAAATAGAGCAATATTGCCAATTTAATGGCTATGAACTCGTTGATATATATGCAGATCGGGGTATATCAGGAAAATCTATGAACCGTCCTGAATTACAGCGCATGTTAAATGATGCTAAAAATGGAAAATTAGACTGTGTTATGGTTTATAAAACAAATCGTTTGGCACGTAATACTTCCGATTTACTTACAATCGTCGAAGAACTTCATCGCCAAAATGTTGAATTTTTTAGCTTGTCTGAACGCATGGAAGTCAAAAATTCAACAGGCAAGTTAATGCTCCAGATACTTGCAAGTTTTTCCGAATTTGAAAGAAATACAATTTTAGAGAACATTTACACCGGACAACGTCAAAGAGCTTTAGAGGGCTATTATCAAGGCAATCTTCCATTAGGATATAATAACATACCTGATAATAAAAAAGAATTAATGATTAATCAACATGAAGCTAACATCGTTAAATATATCTTTGAATCTTATGCCAAAGGTCATGGTTATCGTAAAATAGCCAATGCACTCAATCATAAGGGTTATGTCACTAAGAAAGGTAATCCATTTAGTATTTCAGCTGTTACTTATATTCTCTCAAACCCATTCTATATTGGTAAAATTCAATTCGCGAAATACAAAGATTGGAATGATAAACGACGTAAAGGATTAAACGATAAGCCAGTAATCGCTGAAGGTAAACACACGCCTATTATTAGTCAATCATTATGGGATAAAGTGCAAGCACGTAAGAAACAAGTAAGTGAAAAACCACAAGTCCATGGTAAAGGAACCAATATTTTAACTGGATTAATTTCGTGTCCCCAATGTTCTGCACCTATGGCTGCGAGTAACACCACAAACACACTTAAAGATGGCACTAAAAAACGTATTCGTTACTATTCGTGTAGTAATTTTCGAAATAAAGGCTCAAAGGTATGTTCTGCGAATAGTGTTAGAGCCGATGTCATTGAAAAATATGTTATGGACCAAATACTTGAAATTGTCAAAAGTGATAAAGTTCTCAAACAAGTTGTCGAACGTGTCAATCAAGAGAATCAAGTCGATGTAGCTGCACTTAACCATGATATTGCTTATAAACAACAACAATTTGATGAAATTAGCACTAAACTTAAAAATCTAATTCAAACCATCGAAAACAATCCAGACTTAACATCTGCACTCAAACCAACCATTCATCAATATGAAACACAACTGAATGATATCACAAACCAAATTAATCAACTCAAGCACCAACAAAATCAAGAGAAACCATTTTATGATACTAAACAAATCGCTGCTTTATTACAACGAATATTTCAAAATATAGAATCCATGGATAAATCACAGCTCAAAGCTTTGTACCTAACGGTTATTGACCGTATTGACATTCGTAAAGATGAGAATCATAAAAAGCAATTCTTTGTTACACTAAAACTTAATAATGAAATTATTAAACAACTTTTCAATAATAATAATCTAGACGAAGTGCTTCTCAGCACTTCGTCTTTATTTTTGCCACAAACTCTATATCTTACTATTTAGCTAATAGAACTATTGTTTGACAATAATCTTTCCTATCTTCTTTCACTTATTTTATCTAACGATCTTAGAATTCTCTTTATCAATTTCAATAACACTTATCTAATGAAACAGTCATTGTCGTAATTATTTTCATAACTACACGATGCTTATATTGAAATTGCTAAAGAACATCCCACAATGATTTTTTACCGGGAAAGGAATGGGATTTGCAGATTCGAAGAAGCAGAAGGATTGTGCAAGCACAATCCCAAAATCCCGTTATTCTTTATAAATAAATAATATATATAAGGAAGCAGAGACCCAATCCTATCATCAATACTTATAAATAATGAGTTGATTGTTCGTCAAAATGAGTGGGATTCCGGGATTTCCTTGTTACACCAACGTTTGTAGCGGGTTTTTATATGGAATTTTCTCTTATTCCCACCGGGATTCGTAATAAATGACAAATCAAATATATATTATCCCAATGATGTATATCAACTACATCACTATCACACTATCTAGGAGGCAATGATATGAAAACAACCACTCAAGAACTCAAACAATATATAACTCGTCTATTCCAACTATCTAACAGCGAAACATGGGAATGTGAAGCACTTGAAGAAGCAGCAGAAAATATTCTACCGGAACGTTTTATTAATAATTCTCCACTTGCGCATCTTACACTTGAAACTTATACCTACTATAATGATGAGCTACATGAGCTAAGTATCTATCCATTTCTAATGTACACCAATAACCAACTCATCAGTATCGGTTATCTGGATCATTTTGACATGGACTTTTTATATCTCACAGATACTAAAAATACGATTATCGATGAACGTCATCTACTAAAAGAAGGAGGGAATAACCATGAATAATTGGATCAAAGTGGCACAAATATCTGTTACGATTATTAGCCAAGCAATTATCATTATGAAAGAAATTCAAGACGAGGTAAAATAACTTGAAAATCAATCGCTACATCACAAGAGGCATTAGTGAACAACTATCTCTAGACCTTCAAATCTTACTTTGGAATATGGTAAAAGAAAGAGATAATCAACCTCATACAGATTACCTACACATTTTCAGACTACAAGACGAAGATAATAATATACTCTCAATCTCACATGAACAAGAACAACCCGCATACAAATTGGAATATCACTATACAAACTATGTAAAAAATCAAAATGCATTACCTAAAAAAGTCTATGTCATCCGAGAAGATGATGTAGACGTTTTTTATTATGTGATGCTTTTGCCCGAAGAATACTAAAAGGAGTGATTATATATATGAATACAATTAAAAATACGATATACACAGAAGCTATATTTAGCAAGGATGAAAAACACCGCTATTTACTCAAGAAAACATGGGATGAAAAGAAACCCGCTTGTACAGTGATAACGATGTACCCTCATTTAGATGGTGTATTATCACTCGATCTCACAACTGTTCTTATCCTCAATCAATTAGCGAATTCAGAACGATACGGTGCTGTATATCTTGTAAATCTATTCTCTAATATTAAAAGTCCAGAAAATCTCAAACATATCAACGAGCCATACAATGAACACACCGACATTCACTTGATGAAAGCGATAAGTGAAAGTGAAACAGTGATTCTTGCTTATGGTGCCTATGCGAAGCGCCCTGTTGTAGTCGAACGTGTAGCGCAAGTGATGGAAATGTTAAAACCACATAAAAAGAAAGTTAAAAAACTCATTAATCCAGCAACAAATGAAATCATGCATCCACTTAACCCTAAAGCACGTCAAAAATGGACTTTGAAATAAAGGAGGATTATCTATGAACCATGACACTACACAATCAAATTGGCGAACAGTTGCTAACTTCTTAGCAAAGCATAATTATACATCAGTAGTAAAAGGGCTAGTATATCATTTCACAGTAATTGAAGATGAAGAAATATTGGATAAAATCTATGCTGATTTTATGAATGACGATTGTATTACAACGGTCCTTAATAATGATTTACAGACAATTATTAACCATTATCTATCAAAATGAAAACTATATTCTAATAA
>NZ_KV821161.1:133308-133618 GCF_001815595.1 Staphylococcus sp. HMSC070D05
TCTATCAAAATGAAAACTATATTCTAATAAAATTAGAGCATCCTTCACTTTTACGGTGAGGGATGCTCCTATTATTTATTTTTTTATTGTTACTATTGATATATTTATTCTTAATAGAATCAAATGTGAGAATTTTATAGGTTTCATAGTAAAAGTAATAAATCAAGAATAACAAGAAAATGAGAATTAGTATGTGATGAATTGTTAAAATAAAGTGTTCACAGTGAATGATGACTTATTGGTTATTTATATTTATAATGCAAATATATAAGAAAATTTTGGGAGTGGAATTATGAAACTAAGAGCATTA